>CACXFB010000057.1 GCA_902766825.1 uncultured Lachnospiraceae bacterium | reverse complement strand
TGAACGAACAGAAACAAGGAGAGGGTTTGTAAGATCTCCGAACTTCTTTCCGTTGATTTCCTCCATCTTCTTAACGCCTTCCATAGCCTGTGCCATGATTTCATCATTAATCTTACGACCATCTTCATAATACTGTGTACAAGCCTCTGTTGTGATGGTAAATCCCTGTGGTACAGGAAGACCTATATCAGTCATCTCTGCAAGGTTGGCACCCTTACCACCAAGAAGATTACGCATGCTCATGTTACCTTCACTGAACATGTAGACCCATTTGTTTGCCATTTTACTAATTCCTCCTAGATTAAGTTTGTTCGACTAAGTCGCTGTAAGTCATTATATCACATATTATTTTCTTTTGAAACAATTTTTTATTTCTATACTAAGTTATCTTCTTTTTTTATAAAAAAAAGTGCATCGTATCAGTTACAATGCACTTTTTTGATAAATTATTTAATTATTATTGGATATTTTCTACAATACCCTTCATTTACAATCTGATATTATGCATCAGCATTCTCATCGGCTTTGTCGTCAGCTGCTTTATCAGCATCTGCTTTGTCAGCTTTGTCGTCAGTTTCTGCTTCGCTCTTAGCTGTGTCTGTCTCTTCTTCTGTCTTCTTTTCGTCAGCTTCCTTAGCGTCGTCCTTCTTATCCTTATCATCTGACTTTTCTTTATCATCTTTCTTGTCATCAGATTTCTTATCATCGGACTTCTTGTCTCCTGCTGCTGAAGCATCATAATAATTATCTGTGAGATATACATCTCCAAGATAGAAATCAGCTGAAGCTCCCTGCGCATGATTCCATACTATACGGATTTCTTTTGTTCCATCAGGAATTTCACAGTTAAATGTGTTATCGCCCACTTTGTTAATGTCAAATTTAGCAAGTACTGTCTTGTCAGCGTAAATAACAAGTTTTCCTTTTGAGTTTACATCCTTGTTACTTACATATCCTGTTATTCCTTTGTAGTTCTCAGGACTTACAGTTGCTGTTCCGTTTTTATCAGAGCTATATGATCCAAGATAAAGCTCGCATACCTTTTCATGTTCTCTTCCATTTTCAGGAGCTGAATAATAACTGCTTGTATAAAGGCTTCCTTTGCTTGCTGAAATATCTGTATCATTAAGGCTCTTACCTGTAAGATATTCACCATAAGTATCGATGATTTCCTTAGCATCCTCCTCTGATGCAAGAACACTGTAGTAAGAATAAGGATTAATAGCATCAACTATTCTACCCTCTGACATAGCAGATGTAATTGTATCCTTGAATCCGGCAACTTTCTCATTTACAAGTTCATTCATCTTTGCAGCATATGCTTCGCTGTTACTGTTCTTTATATATTCATCTACTCTTTCCTTAATATCTTCAGCTGTATAGTATGAACTTTCGAACTGAGAAGCAATGTAATTATCGAAATCACTCTGTGCACCTTCTGCAACAAGTTCTTCTTCTTTCTTTTTAAGCTCTTCGTTCTCAGGATATACTTCCTTGGCAAGATTAATGTAATACAATTTTGAACCTGTGTATGTCTCTTTATCTGCCTGCTCAAGTGCTCTTTCAACAATCTTACTTTCAAGCTCTTCTATTGCTTTGTTGAGCTTATCGTTGTCATCACCAAACTCTTCTTTGGCATCATTAAGAGTATTATATGCGCTCTGATAGCTGTCATAGCTGAGATAATTCTGTGCATCCTCGATATAACCATCAACAAGTTTTTCCGCACAATCATCTAACATATCCTTAGCATCATCGTAATTCTTGTCTTCTTTGTCGACTTTATTTAAATACTCAGCAGCATATTTGTAATTACCAGCATCATAGTCTTCTTTACCATACTTATAATTCTGAGCTGATTCTTTCATGGTCTCAACCCATTCGCCTGCTTCTTCTATATCATCCTCAGCATCTTTAAGACCAATTTTGTCAAGTGCTGATATATCATCCTCAACATCTTCAATTGAGTAATCATCATCGCTCTTATAATTGTCTTTAATTTCATCAATCTCTGCAATTACAAGATCAGCTGCCTTTTTCTTCTTGCCTGATTTGCTTATGTTGTATTCTTTTGCAATCTTCTTTGCATCTTTGTATTTGTTATCCTTTAATGCCTTTTCAAATTTGTTAAACCCAATCATTGATTTGAATACAGCAAGATACAATACAATCGCAACTACCGCAACTGCAACTACTGCAGCTCCAATAATGATTAATCCCTTAGCACCACCTTTTTTAGGCGCATCTAATGGTGATACATTTGAAGCGACAGGTTCCTGTACTGCAGGTTCTTCTGTCTTAGCAGTTTCATCTGCTTTAGTGGTTTCATCCACTTTTGGTTCCTCCTTAGCAGCATCCTCTGTCTTTGGATTCATTTTTGCCCCACAGCTAGTGCAAAACAATGCATCATCAGCCAGCTTCGCTCCACATTTTGTACAAAACATACTTTTCTCCTCCTTGTGAGTATTTATCTTTATATCTTATTCAGATAAAAGTTTTTCTACACTTGCAATTTTAACACAAAGTACGAAAATTTTACATGCTTTTATTAATTCTTCTGTTGAAGGATATGTAGGTGCAATTCTTATGTTAGTATCATCCTCATCATTTTTATATGGATGAGTTGCTCCTGCACCTGTCATTACAACTCCGGCTTCCTTGCACATGCTTACAACCTTCTTAGCACATCCCTTCATTGTATCAAGTGAAACGAAATATCCTCCGTTAGGTTTTGTCCATGTTGCGATATCAAGCGGAGCTATCTCTTCATCAAGAATCTGAAGAACAGCCTCAAACTTAGGTCTTATTACATCAGCCTGCTTCTTCATGTGCTCCATAACACCATTAATATCCTTAAAATATTTAACGTGTCTTAACTGGTTAATCTTGTCATGTCCGATAGTCTGAATTGTCATCTGACTGCGAATCTCATCAAGATTCTTAACAGAAGATGCCATAGCTGCAACACCAGAGCCAGGGAATGTTACTTTACTTGTTGAACAGAAAATATATACCATATCCGGATTGCCGGCCTTTTCACATTCATCAAGGATGTTAAGAATCTCATCATTTTTTCCATTGAATAAATGATGTATTGCATATGCATTATCCCAGAAAATTCTGAAATCTGCTGCAGCAGGCTTAAGTGCTGCAAATCTCTTAACTGTATCATCTGAATATGTAATGCCCTGTGGATTAGAATACTTAGGCACACACCAGATTCCCTTTATAGAGTCATCACTCTCTACAAGTTTTTGTACCATATCCATATCAGGTCCGTCCTGTGTCATAGGAACCTTTATCATCTCTATTCCAAAATGCTCTGTTATAGCAAAATGTCTGTCATATCCCGGTGTAGGACAAAGGAATTTAACCTTGTCAAGTTTACACCATGGTGTATTACCTGCAACACCATGAGTCATGGATCTTGCAATCGTATCATACATTATGTTAAGGCTTGAATTACCATAAACGATAACATTTTCAGGTTTAACACCTATTATGTCACCCATAAGCTTCTTTGCCTCAGGTATTCCGTCAAGCACTCCATAGTTTCTTAAATCAGTACCTGACTCGCTGCTTAAAATATCCTTAGATGTAAGAACATCCATCATTGGCATAGATAAATCTAACTGCGCTGCTCCCGGCTTACCTCTTGACATATCAAGTTTCAAACCAAGTGCCTTGTAATCCTCATACTGTTTTAAAAGACTTTCCTTCTCCTGCTCAAGTTCCTCTTTACTTAATGCTCTGTACGATGTCATAATCAATACCTCTCTTATGATTTATTAAAATAATTTTATATTGTTCCAATATTCATCAATCTGTCCTTTTCTGACAGCGTTATGAAACCTCAAAGCTATATTATACATGATGTTCTCATCTTTTACCATAACAATTATATCATCAGGTGATTTAAAAATAATGTTTTTACCATCATGATTAAGTTCAATCCACTCTCTTACCTTTTCTTCCCAATCCAGAATAATCTCTTCTGTTAGATTATCATATTCTGTCATCTGAAATTTGACTTCTTCAACAAAATCTTCAAAATCCCATTTTTCCATACTGTCTGTAGCATCTCCATTATCTGTTTTTTACCGATGATGTATAATCACCCGCGTATTAAAATACTATAAATAAACTTATATTTCAACTAATAATTTTATGAAATGAAAAAGGCTGCCAACCGACAACATATCTTTCAATATATAGTCAGTCAGACAACCTTTCTCATGAATATATTACCTTGTTTTATTCAAATCTTTTTCTGAATACTAAACCAAGTGCACCAAACATTATTAACGATCCACCAAATACAAGAATTGTTCCAACTGACATTGTACCTGTCTGTGGAAGTTTCTCTCCAGGACTTAACGGTACATCATCATCGTCAATAATAACGATACCAGTGTCATCTCCATCGTCACCATTATCTTTATCTGTTCCAGGGGACAAAGGTGTGTCATCATCATCAATAATAACATAATCATCTGGATCATCAGGTTTATCTGACGGATTATCCGATGGATTTTCTGATGGCTCTTCTGATGGTTCTACCGTTGGATCCTCTGTAGGGTCTTCGGATGGCTCTACTGTTGGCTCCTGTGTTGGATCTTCAGTCGGCTCTACTGTTGGTTCTTCTGTTGGCTCTACTGTAGGTTCCTCTGTTGGATCTTCTGTTGGGTCCTCTGTAGGCTCTACTGTTGGCTCTTCTGTTGGCTCTTCTGTAGGCTCTACTGTAGGTTCCTCTGTTGGATCTTCTGTAGGCTCCTCTGTTGGATCTTCTGTAGGCTCTACTGTTGGCTCTACCGTAGGCTCCTCTGTTGGCTCTTCTGTCGGATCTTCTGTAGGCTCCTCTGTAGGCTCTACCGTAGGTTCCTCTGTTGGATCTTCTGTAGGCTCTACTGTTGGGTCCTCTGTTGGCTCTACTGTTGGGTCCTCTGTTGGTTCTTCTGTCGGCTCTTCTGTAGGTTCCTCTGTTGGTTCTTCAGATGGCTCCTCTGTAGGCTCTACCGTAGGTTCCTCTGTTGGTTCTTCTGAAGGCTCCTCTGTTGGTTCTTCAGATGGCTCCTCTGTAGGCTCTTCTGTTGGTTCCTCTGTTGGTTCTTCAGAATCTGCCTTTGCAAGTCTAAGTGTGATCTTGCAGTTAGAAACAGTAGCTCCTCTCTCAAGGTAATAAATCTTCATTGAGTGATAACCTGTTGCAAGCGATGCAATATAATCAGATATTTTCTCTTCTGTAGATACCTTTCTGCTAAAAGTATTGCTTTCATCATCAAAATGATTACCTGTTGTAGTTACAACAGCTGTTGAAAAATCAATACTTCCCGAAACAGCATCATGCACTCCACCAAGATCTAAAACTAACTGGTCGTCAATAAATACCCAAACATCATCATCTCCGACGAAATCAAAAATCATATCATCGGTTACACCTGTATCTGTAATAATCTTACCATCAGATGCACGATAAAATGGGATATCAAGATTCATACCAAAATAAAAATTAGCTTTTCCTTCAACCAAATACTTCCCGGTTGAATAATTGTATGTGTACATATTAAGCTTGTTAAATGGCATAAATCCTAAATTACTTGCGCAACCTGTACTAACAATATTCTTAAGTCCATTGTCAGCAACTTCATTTGAAATCTGAACGTGATTCTTAGAGCTGTCATACTGGTAATATCCATCACCAATATACTCAATCGGGAAATTATATTCTCCTTTGTATTCATCACTTGTTTCATCAAACAAGTTAACTACGCGATCACCTGAAACGGCCATTCTTCCGCCGCCCATTGCTACATTCCCATCGCTGTCAAGCTCTGATTCTACTAATCCTGTAACAATCTTCTGTTTGTAAGTAGCAATCCACGTATTATGCTCACCAGGTCTAGGAACATTAGGTGTATACGCAGCTGCCTGACCAAACATGAAGAAATCATCATCCTGTGAAAATGATGCACCTTCTACTATCCAATTACCATCATCATCTCTTTCAACTGCATCATAATCAAATAGCTTTGCTGAAAAGTAAATCTCATCACCGATTTCGATCTTGTCTTGTGCTTCTTCTTTATTATCTGCTTTTACAAAGTTAAGGTTTGAATATGTTAATGCCATTGCTAATGATAAGGTAATAGAAAAACCTGTATAAAACTTCTTATTCATAATGATTTCCTTTCGACCAATCCATAAGGGTTAATTACAACTACATACCTGCTTTTTATATGAGGCAGGCTCCCTATTTTCAGCCTCGCTTTATGGAAAACGTGGTTAACCTTGTCTGCTTTCTAGGGCAAACTCCTGTTTTCAGCCTCGCTTTTATCGGATAGCGGGGTTAACCGGAAAATCATTAGCAATTCTAACAATGTAAAAACATAAATAAAGAAAACATCTTAACTGCATATTCACTTGTCAAGTTTCTCACAATTACTTAAACATAATTATCCTAGTTTAAGTAACTATTTTATGTATATCATAGATATTTTTGTTTGTAAACATTTATTTTTATTAATATTTTATATTACCTTTTATAAGGATTTTATATGAAATTCTTGTCAAAAACAAAAGGCGCTCTCTTGCGAGAACACCTTTTGTCTTTGGGTAGTTTAATATATTCGGAAGTTATTAAAAGGGTATTAAGTAATACAAAACAAAAAAGCTTTCAATTTCGGCAACTGGCTATCTCAGAGAGACCCTATAGTTTTGCGTCCCGACATCACTGCCGGTTTGCCCTTTCGCTTTAAAAGCGTAATGTTATCTATCACTTAACTTAATTTTATTATATCCTTTTTTAAAACTGTGTCAAGTATTTTTAAAATTTTTTTTGAGAATCTTTTCTTACATGAATGAAACAAATGAATACATAAGTACAAAGTGGCACAAACTTCCGCCAAGGCAAAACAGATGAAATATCTCATGACTTCCAAAGTTCTTATGTCTGCTGTTGAACAGCGGAAGTTTTAGTGCATATATCACGCCGCCAACCGTGTAAATAACACCTCCTGCAAGAAGCCAGTAAAATGCCGGTCCCTGAAGTGCCGCTACTATCTTTCCAAGTGCAAATATACATGTCCATCCCATAACAATGTATATAACAGACGAAAGCCACTTTGGACAATTAACAAAGAACAAGGTAAAGAATATGCCCAGCAAAGCCATAGACCATATTACCGCAAGCATTCCCATTCCTGTTTTACCTTTAAGAACAACTATACATATCGGTGTATACGATCCTGCAATAAGAACATATATACTCATATGATCAAACTTTTTCAAAAGCAGATTAATCTTACTGCTAAGGTCAAATGTATGATATACAGTGCTTGCCGTATAGAGCATAAACATACTTGCTATAAATATGGCAAATGAAATCATAGTATTATACCCCGGTGCCGCTGCACCTCTGATCAAAAGCGGAACTGCAGCTACAAGAGCCATTGCACTTCCTATAAAATGTGTTATTGCACTTCCCGGTTCTTTTACAATTATCTTTCCTACTGACATAATAACTTCCTCCTTTTAAACAACATTAAATCTCTATGTTGTGGTTAATCATTCTGCTTTATGTGGTTTTCATTACTACTTGTTGTGTTTATAATAACACGAAGACATAAATTGTGCAACACTTTTCAAACAAAAAAAATGCCGGTCACATTTTAAATGTATACCGACATTTCATATTAATATGTTATTTATCTTTTCAATTAAGATATGCCCTTACAATAAGTCGTTGTTTTCCGCTGTTTTCACATGACAGCATTGTAAGTACTTTATCATGCTCATCTACCGGTTTTGTAATCCACATCTCCTCCGGCTCAACTACGAACTGATCATATACAGTGTAGATAAACTCATCACCGTAAATATTCTTCAAAGAAATCTTATCTCCGTTAGCAAGCTTATCAATATGTTTAAAAAATTCACCGTACACTCCACCTCTGTGACCGGCAAGCACACAGTTACCTTCTTCACCAATCCCGGCTGTTCCCGTCATATGTCCTATTGCGTATGCAATATTCCATCTTCCTGCACCTTCCACGATAGCAAACTTGATTCCTATTGCCTCAGCTTCAATAATTCCGATAACATTCTGATCCTCAAGTATATCCTCTGTAGTCGCCGAATAGTCATCCTCATCGTTTTGCGTAAGTTCCAGGTCATCAAACTGTCTTGTAATCTCTTTCTCATCTACCACTGAATCAGAACCGGTATCTTTTTCGTCATTGCTACTTTCACCGGAATCAATATCCTGCTCCCTCTTCTTAGCATTCTCCTCCATCCTCTTCTCAATATCTTCTATCATGTTATCCTGCTTGTTCTTAACATACATTCTCATCATAAAAGGATATGAGATCACAGCTATTCCGGCAAATATAAAAAAAACACATACACCTGTTATTATTATTCGTATTCTTTTTTTCTTTTTATCGCTCACACAAAGCCTCTTTCTTAAATAAAGAAGGCAGTTCGCCGTGTGTACAGCCAGCTGCCTTTTGTTGTCTTATAACCCCCAAGATGCCGTTTCTTACATTTTGAGTCCTAGCTTCAGCTAGGTGGGTTTCCTCTTCCATGATTACTATCTTCCACTGCAAACGATGGCTTGATATCCTCACAGAAATATGGAGTCCCTGTTCAAAAATGTAGGTTCAAAATAGTAAGAGTGTCGCACACCCCAGGATTTCTTTTTGTTAGGTATATTATAGATTATTATACGTTAATAATCAAGAAACTATACACCGCAAATTATTAAAAATATTAATCAGAAAAATTAAATTAATTAGTGAATATTATTAGCTCTTGCTTAAATAGGAAATTAAAAGTATGATTTACATGAATATTACTTATACGATTAATTCATACACATGAAAGGCTTTACTATGAACAATTTTATTTTCAGTCTCAATGCGACTGTTCCAATCTTTTTACTTATAGTCATTGGATATGTTATGCAGAAATTGCATATGACAAATGAAACTTTCATCAAGACAGCCAACAAGTTTAATTTTACAATTACACTTCCGGCACTTCTTTTTAAGGATATAAGCTCAACAAACCTACGCAGCTTTTTCGATGTAAAATATGTTCTTTTTTGTGCCATCATAACAAGCATTAGCTTCTTTACAATATGGGGGCTTTCAAAGCTTCTTATTAAAGACAAGACAATAACGGGAGCCTTTGTTCAGGCGTCATTTAGAGGAAGCGCAGCAGTTCTTGGCATTGCTTTTATTCAGAATATATATGGTGATTCCGGAATGGCACCTCTTATGATTATTGGAACCGTGCCGCTATACAACATGTATTCCGTAATCGTACTGACTTTTGAATCAAATAACGGCAGCAAGAAGACCATATCAGAAGCATTCATTAACATTTGCAAAAATCCTATCATAATATCCATATTCTTAGGAATGATATCTGCAGCCATAGGCATTGATTACCCCGTAATCTTTGATAAGACCCTCTCAAGTGTTGCTGCTCTTGCCTCACCGTTAGCACTTATATGTATCGGCGCGGCCTTTAAGGGCAGCCAGGCTATTGCAAAGATTAAACCTACCGTAATATCATCCCTCATAAAACTTGTTATTCTGCCTCTGATTTTTCTTCCTGTTGCCATCAGACTGGGGTATACGGACAGTAAGCTTGTTGCTCTTATCGTAATGCTTGCCGCACCAACAACAGCGAGCTGCTATATAATGGCGCAAAGCATGGGCAACGATGAAGTACTCACCTCAAGTATTGTAGTAACAACCACATTTTTCTCTTCTATAACATTAACCGCTCTTGTATTTATACTTAAATGCATGAATCTTATATAATAACTCTTCTTTAAGATTCTTCCCGTGCCAGTTTTTCTCTCAAAAGATTTCTGGCACGGTATATTCTTTTTCTTACTGTCTCGGTATTAAGTCCCCGCGTAGACGCAATCACACTGCACGTCTTGCCTAGTATCGTATGCTCAATTAATACATCATGATAAATGTTTGGTAAATCCTCAATGGTATCCACAATCTTTTTGCAATTGATTGCATTTTCAACCGACATCTCTACAGTATACTCCCCGCTAATATCGCTAACCACATTACTATCATACTCCAGATACCTGTACTCATTTTTTTGCTGCCTGCATACATTCAGGGAACGGTTAATTGCGCTTCGTGCGAGGTAATTTTTTATCTCATTCTCGTTCTCATTTTTCAAAATATGCAGGCCTGTGCCCTTCTTACATAGTTCAAGGAATGTACTTTGTACCACATCTTCAGCCAGATACGCATCCTTAACTATCCTAAGCGAAATGTAATACATCATTGTTGCATACTTCTCATATAACGTCCTTATAATCTCCCTGACCTGACTATCCATCACTCCTTCTTCACATGGTTTTTCATCTAAAAAAAATCCATTCATAATCTCCATACTCACCTTCTATCGTTAAGAAATGATTATAGGATTTTTGTATGGATAATTATAAATGGATTTTTTCTATTATTCTACAGTCTATAAACTGAATTATTTTTATTTATATATAACTACATCTGAGCATTAAACAAACTCTTAATCTTATATACAACATCGTCGCTTGAAGCATTAATTGAAGCTGCCTCATTAATCATTGAGACATCTTCCATCGCTTTTTTGTCTGCCTCGCTTCCATAAGAAATTGTATAAATCGGGATTTGATAATACTGGAATATTCCCTTGATATCTTCAATGCTGTTACCTTGATTTGCAGCTCCGTCGCTAAGAAGGAATATCATTGGTTTAATATCAGGATTATCCTCTTTTTCCTTAAGAATCATATCAAGTGCCACAACGAGTGCATCATAAGATGCAGTATTACCATTAGCTGAAAGGTTCTCAACTGCTCCCTGGAAATATGCTCTCTGGTTTAAATCAAATTTAGCAATATCAAGTTCCTTTGTTACATCCGTACTGTAACTTACAAGTCCAACCTTATTGTTATCATTAATGTACTGTGCACCATTAATAAGCGATTTCTTTAATGCAAGAATAGGATCTCCCTGCATGCTTCCGCTGACATCCGCAACAAAGACTGCACATACATCTTTTCCGCCATCCTTATTGTTCTTCCAGATTTTCTGTGCTCCCATAAGGTCTGCACCAGTATATTTAACTGTATCTTCATCTGAACTGCCATAAGCTGAATCCTGATTAAATCCATAACTTGTTGCAAGCTTCTGTGACTGTGGATTTGCACAATACTCAACAAACTTATCCATCGCTTCCTGCTGATCCTTGCTAAGAGCACCAACAGCATACAAAGGATTATCATGTCTGATTCCAAAAGGAATAAATTTGTATTCACTTCTTAAATCATCATCATTAATGTACGTCTGATATTCCATTACCATTCCGTCAAATGAGCCCGACTTTGCAGATGTTCTCATCTGAAGTGTTGTATATGCAACATATGGCACATTAGTCTGGAAAGAAGTAAATCCTTCTTTTGCCTTATCACTTAATATATCTTCAGAATCATAATACTTAAGTGTTGTCACAAGGAAATTAAGTCCTGTCGCACTTGAAAGCGGATTGGTATATCCCATTGTCATGTTGTTGTCCGCCGTTGCTTTTACAACAGATGCAATACTTACCTCGCCGTATTTATCCTTAAGCTTGTCATACATATCTTCTGATAAAAGAATACCTGCACAGTTGCCGACTAGCTTTTCCGAAGCGACCTTAACTTCTCCACCCTGTGCCTGAATAAGAGCACCGTAAAGGTAGTTTGATGGTGTATATCCCTGTGGCAGATATTTTCCGGAAATGATGTAATCAGATCCCATTCCCGATGCCATAGGTCTTATTGATACAGACATTGTCTTACCTGATGAAGTAGTGTATCCTTCTTTGTTGAACTTAACAGCGATATCGTTAATCCATCCATCCTTATCGCTTCCGGATTTTTCACTGGTTGCAAATATCTCTATATCAACACTTCCGCTTCCTTCTACGCTAAGCGGATACTGGCTAATCTCCGGAAGCTCTTCTGCAAGATTTGTCTCAAATGATACAGATGATTTTGTCGGTGATCCCTTATGAATATTAATATCATCCATAAGCTTCTCCATTACCTTTTTTGCATCCTCGTCATTCTTAATATCTTTAAGAGATACATGCTTTCTTGTTGCAACAACAATTACAAGAACTATAAAAAACAAAATTACAACCGAACTGACAATAGCAACCAGTCCCTTAGGAACTTTTCTGTTATCAAGTGTACTCATAAAATCCTCCCTTTTAACAGTTATCAGTACTTCTCCTTAAGTCCTGACAACTCATCCTCTTCACTAAAATGTAATTTCTTCAGTGCATTTACCGTATCCTGAATAAGACTTAAATCGTTCTTCTCATCACTGTCATTAAGCCTTGACACTTCCGTTATCAGTTCATCGAACTCAATAATCAGACTGTCGTTATAATCCACAACCTTTGAAATATACGTCAAATGCTCATTATACTGTTCCAGCTTTTTCTGTCTTATGGATTCGGAATAACTTCCTCCGCCACTTGTTATCAGGTTATATTCTCCCTGATCAAAGATAGACATTCTTTTGAGTGCAGCAGTCACATTGGCTTTAAGCTTTCTTTTCGCTTTCTCAATGAGTATTGTGTATGTGGTAAAATTCTCATCTTCACTGAAATACCCATTAAGCAGATCAAGCAATACCTGCTCTCTTTTGTCAAAGGTATCAAGCTGCCTTTGCATACTTCTTGCGGCATTGCTTATCACTCCGACCGGAGACGAAACATACCTGTTAATCTGCATCTCTATTGCCTTATCGTTAATTTCCTCAGGGGGAAGCGGCTCCTTTTTTGAAAACAGCTTGATATTAGCATAAAACATAGCGATTATACTTACTATGACAAGTACTATGTTAAATGATAATATAACCGCCGAGCCGTTAAGCGACTTATAACATCCAACCCCCCCAAGTATCGCCAGAACACAACATACTATATTGGTACCAAATACCTTTATTGCATCCTTAATATTCAATGATTATCCTCCAATATTATAAATCTGACATATTACATGAAATAATCCAAGGTGCAGGCTGCATATCAAATGTATGCTTATTGTTAAGCTTTGAAACACTTACATGAATTATTTCAGGATCGCCCATTCCGAATTTTGCGCATATTGCAGGCATATTTCCCGCAACAACAAAATCAAGAGTATATATTACAAATTCCATATTAGGATTAAGATCAAGCATGCACTGAATCTCTTTTTCCATGCTTGCTGATGCCACAAGCATAGTCACATCCGGCACAGGAAGGCCTTCCATGGTCTTTTCATCAACACGATCAATTATAGTTACATTATTAAGTCCAAACTGTCCTACATTATCCTCAAGTGTCTGTCTGTCACTTGAATTGTATTCAACCGCAATTACAGTTCCTTCTCCATCAAGTATTGCGGCTTCAACAGCGATTGATTCACCTGAGATTACACATATATTCTTGCCTTCCGTAAGATTCATCTTAGAAAGGATTACCGATCTGATCTCAGATCCTACGTATTTTACTGAACCGTGTGCAAGAACCCTGTTATCCATTCCAAACTTATATGTACTTCTTGCCTTTGGATTAAAAATGAGCATACCTGCGGAAGCATTAATTCCACGGTCTATCATATCACTCACTTTGCTTGTCTTAATATCTCCTGAAGGCTCACTGCCCTCATTATAAACAACTGTACAATCCCCAAGTCCTGCATTATACATCCTATAGAATATATCCGGATGTCCTGCTTCCGTAAAAACAAGAACTGCTCTGTGCGCTTCCACCGTAGGAATAAGATTCTTGTTCTTTCTTGTTATGTCAAGAATCTTAACATGCTCCAAATCAACATCCGTATTATCAGAGAAATACTGAAGCCATGCTATGACATGACTGTTTGAAAAAATATTACTTTTATTCTCCATCTTTTTATACCTCCATCCACGTTTTAATACTTCAAACGTACATGATAATTATACCACTAATCTACAGTCTAAGTAAACATATATGTTTATCTGGCGTCATAGACGGCAATATGTTCATAATCCGAACTTCTGTCCGAAAATGAAGGATATAAAAATCCATAAAGCGGTTTTCCCGGAGTGTATTCCTTTTCAAGCGGACATACTGCGGTAATCAGAAACTCATATACTTCTTCGCTTCCTTCAAGCCATACGTTATCCGAACCTTTTACAGGCACGTCAAATCTTCCAAAGAACACATATATGGCATAATCCTTATGTGCTTTATATTTCTCACCTATCAGTTCATAGAGAACCTCGAGCATGGCATCATTTTTCAGACCACATTCCAAAAGTGAATTAAGCATAGTCTTTATCTTTGCCTGCTCACCATTTTTCTCAAATTCATATTCCTTAAGCAAAACGTTGGTATCAGAAAAGGGAATTGCCTTAGCAATTCCCAGACATCTGTTCTTTTCATTGTTGTCAAGCTTAAGAAAATTAGTGTTAAAGGTACCGTCAATGTATCCGTCAACATCCATATAGGCACCTGCTATTCTACTAAAGCATGTCCTTTGTGGAGTCATCCTCCTGGTCAGCTCTAACATATCACTTCTTTTCAGCATTTTCTTTTTCCCACTTCTTTAAAAGGCTCTTGTAAGAACTTTCTCTCCAACAAATGCCCCCTTCATTCTCCTCTGTTTTCTTAATGCACATATCAATTATCTTTAGAGCGTTTTGTGTACATTCATCCCACTCTTTTGTAACCTTTTCACTGTGTTCACCTTTGACATCATAATTATCACTCATGTATCTGGCAAAATATCTTGTCATTTTCTCAGCTCCAATAGGATTAAGGTGCTCATCATCAGAGTAATCATTTTTTGGATCTATACCAATCTCATCAGAATAATCTCCAAAATTGATAAAACTGTATCCATAGCTTTCTATAAGCTTTGTGACTGTCTCGTAATTTTCCTTAACCTCATATTTATTACGATGAGGCCATCTTACGAAAATGATATTTTCCACATTGTTGTCCTTGAGATAATCAAGAAACTTAGTCATATACTCTTCGCCCTGCTCAGACATTGGCCTTGACTTCATCTTTAGTTTCTTCGCAGGACTCTTTACAAACCACGCATAAAAGCCTTTCATACATGAATATCCGTCAGCATCAATTATTCTTTTCTGTGAAAATACATCTACACAAGTCTTTATATCATACCAGTTATTATGATACTTCTCAAAATTAAAATAATATGAGCTTCTATCTTCCTCAGGAACAATATCCTGTATGTCCTTAATCTTTTCCTTTGATAAAGGTACATTATCAAACCATTCTCTTAATCTGTTATCCTCATGCTGGTCTGCGTAGAATACTCCATTAATCTCCACAACATACATCTTAGGATTCTGGTTTTTACTTACTTCCTTAAAAATAGGCAGGTATAATGATGCCGGCATGGATGCAAGCGTTAGAGCATAACTTGTAAAACCGCTCTCATCATATGCTATAGGCGCAATATAACCTCTGTAAAACTCACTTGAACCAATAAGTGCTACATCGAGACTGTTGTCAGGTTCAGCATAATACCCGTACATTCTCACGCATTCCTGCTTTTTATTGAAGTTAAAAAATGACGCGAAAAATGCCACAAGCAATATAATAGTCATAAAAAATGCTACTATCTTTAATGTCTGCTTCTTAGTCATACAACTCTCCTATCCTTTAAAACTGCATATAAACAAACTCTGATGCACTTGTTCCCGGTCCATACATTCCCAAAAGAATAATTGCCATAACCGATGCAATCATAACAAACCATCTAACAGGTGCTTTGCACTGTGCAATTTTATATCTAATAATGCAATTCTTCTTTTCCTGATAAAGAGATACAAACAGTAAGAATATACTTCCAAAAATAATAATAAGGTAATCTCTTATATGAAGACCTATCGCATCTTTTATTCCTCTATCAATAAGGTCTGCCGGATTAACATCCGTAACAGAACGCCACATCATCATCATTGCTTCTGAAAAATTATTAGCTATATCAAAATAATATCCTACAAGCACAATTAAAAATGTTCTAAACATTCTAAAAAGTCTAAAATACAGCTTCTCTGTATTAATCTTAAGCTTCTCGTTAATTGAAGCAAATGTAGGCTCTAACATGTTAGACAGAAAAATAATAAGTCCGTTCCATGCACCGAAAGCAACATATTTCCAATTGGCACCATGCCATACACCGATAACGATGAATGTGATAAATGTTGCAATACTTGCCGGAAGAATCTTGCCGACATGCTTGCCAAGGTGCTCTTTCGACTTACGTCCAAGCTTTAAAAATGCACTTGACATCGCAATAGGATAGAATAAGTAATCCTTAAGCCATGCTCCAAGTGTTATGTGCCATCTTCTCCAATACTCACTTATTGTCTTAGAGAAATATGGTCTGTTAAAGTTGATTGCCATCTCAATACCAAACATTCTCGCAACACCTCGTGATATATCAATACCACCTGAGAAGTCCGTGTAGAGCTGAATCGAATAAAACAGTGCTGCTGTAAGTATCCATGCGCCTGAAAATGAGTACGCATCGTTACATACATAATTTATAAGACATACTGCCCTGTCGGCAATAATTAATTTCTTTGCAAGTCCCCAAAGAACAAGCTGAAAACCAAATTTAAGATTATCGTAATCAATCTTATGACCTTCATAGAGCTGGTCAGCAAGCTTATCGTATATTCCGATAGGTCCCTGTACAATCTGTGGGAAGAATGATACAAACAGTGCAAACTTGAAAAGATTTGTCTGGGCTTTAACCTTCTGTCTGTAAACATCTATAATATATCCCATTGCCTGGAAGGTATAGAATGATATACCAAGCGGCAACACAAATCCAAGATGAGGGCTCTCAATCGTAACATGGAATATCTTAAGTACCGCTACAAATGTATCCACAAAGAAATCACAGTATTTAACCACGGCAAGTATACCAAAGTTAAATACAAGTGTTGCTGCAAGCACAAGCTTTTTCTTTGTTGTTACCTTTGCTTTATATTCGCTTTTTTGTTCTTTAGTCCATTCTTTTTTATGTTCTTTAATGTATGCTTTCGACTTGGTCTGGATTCTCTCTATTACTTTTGCACCAAAGAAAGTCGATACCGTGGTCACTAAAATGTATGGCATATATTTAAAGCACACTATACCATAAAATGCCATACTGGCAGCTAGCAAGGCTATCCATCTGTATTTTAACGGAACAGCGTAATAAACAATTAATGCCACAAAAACAAACACGGCAAAGCTCACTGATGTGAGTGTCATTATCTGTCAACCTCCATATTGTAATTAGAAATATAAATAATATCTCTCGCCTCAATAACATTATTGTCTTTATCAATTATATATACAGCCGGAAGTTCTCTGCTAAGGAACAATGCTATTCCCTCGCATATAGAATATGCACCGACTTTGTCAAATGCAAGAACGCTTCCCTCTCCGACTCCTTTTAATGTACATTTACGTACAAGAACATCGGCAGTAGTACAAAGGCTTCCGCATACAGACCAGTCTCTGTCCACATCATCAACAGGCTTAAACACATCAATGTGTGGAACCTGCATAGCCATTGTCTGTCCGAAATATTTTACCTGATGAACACCACCGTCACATATACAGTAATTGATATCCTCAATCAATTTTGTATCCATTACGGTTGTAAGATATGTTCCGCATGTGCAGGCAAGGAATCTTCCCATCTCGATAGTTACAGGATATTTCTTAGCAAACTCATTAATGATGCTGCTCACTTCATCAAGCATTGCAATATCCTTTTCTTCACTATCCTCAGAAAAATAATCCGTTGCAATTCCCGGACCATATTCTATATGAGAAGCATTAAAACCATACTTTTCTTTAAGCTCATCGATAAATTCACCTAAAGTACCAAGTTCCTTTTCAATTATGCTGCTCTTCTTTTTCTGAGTGCCTGTGTACATATGAAGACCAATAATATCAAGTCCCTTGTAATCCGTAGCATTTTCAATAATCTTACAGATATCCTTTTTGTCCATTCCAAACTGGTTACCGCAAGAAAGTCTGAGAATAATAGGCACAACCTTACCGGCCTTAACTGCTGCCTCATTAATGAGATTTGCATGCTTGATGCTTTCAGCAGTAAATATTCCCACATTATCATCCATGGCACGGTCTACATCCTCTTTTGTCTTATTGACTCCGGAGAAAATAACTCTTGATAAATCAACTCCTGATTTCTCACATATTGTAAGTTCTCCCGGGCTGCATACCTCGATATACTTTAATGTATCAGGAATGTACTTTGTAAGGAACGGATTAGCCTTAATTGAAAAAACTAATCCGATACCGTCAGAAAGCTTATTCCTGACCATGTCTATTCTCTTGTTAAAACGGTTAACATCAAGGACATACGATGGTCCTTTTAAACTACCTGCTATTTCCTTTAACATATCATTCTCCATCTAAATAATTAACTGTATCAGGCGACTGATTAGTCTTCGTCCTGAATCTTCTCTATAAGTGCGATAATAGCATCAACACTGTTAAAGTTATCCGGTGTAAGATCCTCAACATGAATCTGAACGTCAAATGCCTCGTCAATCTCACCTACAAGTGAAACAACGTCGATTGAATCAAGAATTCCATCTGTGATGAGGTTCTCCTCATTTTCAAAATCAACATCCGGTCTGATTTCCTCAAGTATTTCGATTAATTCGTCTCTCATAATAAAATTCCTCCATATAAAATAAACTATTTGTTAGATTTATAATTTTTTAATGCCTGCATGTCTATTTTTCCATTAGACAGTCTAGGCATATTATCAAGCCCAATGACCTTTCTCGGAACCATAAATCCCGGAAGAGTCTTTCTAAGTTCCACGGCAATTTCCTTACTTGTACACTCGCCTGTGTAGAACAACATAATTTGATCCTTTTCGCTGTTAAATATTACACAACATTCATGCATGTTGTCAACTCTTAATGCAGCAACTTCTATTTCACCGAGTTCAACTCTGTGTCCCATATACTTAATCTGACGGTCCATTCTTCCATGGAAATGAAGAATTCCATCCTCATCATAGCTTCCAAGATCACCTGTCTTATATATAAGCTCCCTGTAGCTGTTATTGCTTGGATTCTGGATAAATGACTTAGCTGTAAGCTCAGGTGCATTGTAATATCCAAGTGCAAGTATAGGTCCGCCTACACATATCTGTCCTTTACTTCCTACAGGAACCGGCTTATCCTCTTCGTCAAGAAGAAATACTCTGTAGTTTCTGTATGGACGGCCGATAGGAAGCTTTTCATCATCCTCAACCTGGTGGTCAACCTTGTAATATGTGCATGAAGCAGTTGCTTCAGTTGGTCCGTACTGGTTAACATAAAGTGCATCAGAAACATGCTTCTGCCATACTGCAAGAACCTTTCCCGGCATTACCGAACCTGAGAAACATATCTTTTTTAAATACTTAGGAGTTGTGTAATCAAAAGCTCCCATTGTTGCAGGAATTGTAAGAGCTGATACGCTCCATCCTACTGATGTAATCTTCTCTTCGTTAAGTGCATCAAAAAGTTTTGCAGGAAGCGAAAAATACTGCTTTGGAATAATAAACATTGAAGCCTTGCACTTAATAGGAATATATATATCTCTTATTGCCGCAATATAATCAAGTGGTGACTGGTTACCAAGAACATCACTGTCATCAATTCCCATAACCTCAACATATGCATCGATGTAGCACATAAGTGATTCATGTGAAGTGATAACTCCCTTAGGAACTCCTGTCGAACCTGATGTATATATGATATACAATGGGTCGGTAATACTTGCAACACTTCTTACTTTCTGAAGTTTTTCTTCGCAAATTGCAGATTCCATAAGTTCTTCCGCCTTAAGAAGCTTTGCATCCGGTGCTATCTTGGCTGCCATATCATAAAACTTCTCATCTGCGATAATATAATCTGGCTTAATGCTCTGTGCTATGGAAGCAAGTCTAAACTCAGGCTGTGTACCGTCAAGTGGTGCATAGCAATGACCGCTGTAAATTATTCCAAAGAATATAACCGGTGTATTAACCTTTCTGTCCGACAAAACCACAATCGGCTTATCTGTGTATTCGTACTCTAAAATACCACTTCCGATTGCCTTTGATTTATCCATTACTTCCTTAAATGTAATTGAATTATCAACATCTTTATATATTACCTTATCAAATTTGTCTTCGCTTGTGTTCTCAAGCCACTCTAAAACATTCTGATACATTGTATTCTCCATTTCTTAATATCATATCCGATTAAACAACCATTAACCATTATGTATTCTAGACTTCAAACAATCAAGATATGTTTTTATTACAATTCTTACATTTTTATTAACATTGTACTTATTCCTGAAGCTGAAGGCCCATATCACCCATTTTATCACTGGCCTTTTTTATTAGTCTGTTAATTCTATCAATATTTACATCAATATCAGCCTTTTCAAATTCAGCTTCCAGGTCTTCCATAGTTAATTCCTGTTGCTTAATGCCAGACTGTCCGCCTCCCAGGTAACTGCTCAAACTGCCCGCAATATTACTGATAGGCAAATAATTCTCACCACTTTCGGTATTCCCCCACATATAAACACAAACTCTGTGATCATATGTACCTGTTGTTTCAGATAAATCAACCTTAGCTGCTATTATTGGCCTGTTCTTTAACAAATCATCCTTTTGCCTATCAGGATTAATAAAAAATCTTATCTCTTCAACTTTAATTTTTGTTGAACTTTCGAAATTACCTCCAAACATCCCTTCAAGCATCGAACCTGACATTATTGCCTGCGCAGCACAGTATTCATACTCAGCAGTTGTATATAAATCATTAGCCATTTTACTATGTTTCAAAAACACAAGTTTCGACTTTGCGTCATCATATTTCAAATCCTCTAAATTAGACTCTGCAAGTGAACACATTATAGCAGGCATCACAAAAGAATATACTATTGCAGCTACTGCAAGACATGCAAATATTGTTATCAACACTTTCTTTGTACTTGCTGTATGTGCTTTTGAACCGCTTAATGTACCAGAGCCCCCTGACATATTACCATTCATCTCATCATAATTAATCTTTGCTTCGTTAATCACAAGAGGCTCATCAAAATCAATAAGTCCGTCATCCTTGCTTTCTTCTTTGATATTCTTAATTTTTTCAAACTGCTCAAAATCAGTACCACATGTAAAACACTGTGTCATTGTACTTTCAACCATTCGTCCGCACATCGGGCATTTCTTTAATTCCATGTATTTCTCCGTTCTTTCATAATTGTATTAACAAACTACAACTTTTTTAATTTATAATATTTTAAATAATAAATCAACTATATTAATTATTTTTTCTTTCTTTTATATGATGTTTCATTTTATTTTTATCCCTAATACATTTAACTATTATAAACACTGCTGCTATCGGTATAACTATCAGGACGCCCAGACAAATCCAAAAGATACAATCTTGCATATAATTCTCATTCTCCATGCAAGCCAAAAGTACTATATATGCCCCTAACATAATGCCAGCCATCGGTCCAATAAAAAATAATACCCCCAATATACCAACTAAAAAATCAAATACTCTCTCAACAACACTTTTTTTCCCTTTCATACTACCATCTCCTTTGTGAAAAAATTCGAATTTATAATACCACTACAAACCGATATAAGTAAAGCTAATTGGTTATTCTTAATCTTTTTATAATAATATTGTAATAAAATAAACAGCCCACTAACTGTCGTGAGCTGTCTTAGTTATCTATATTCCGGGTATTGAAGTTTCTTTCTTTTCTTCCTCGTATCTTTCTTTCGTAGCATCATACTTTCTCTTCAAATCAGCCATATCATCTTTTCCTTCTATTATATTGACCTTAGGAAGTTCGTAGTGCTTTCCGTTAGCTTCAAGAAAATTGTATGCAATCATAAATGTAATATCATCAAATGATGTATAAAAACGCTCATTCATTCTTCTGATACAGTCCTCAATATTCTTACAATCAGCAGGATTAACACATTCAAACACATTAACATAACTGTCATATACAACCTGATGCTGCATATTAAAATTAGATGATATACTCTGAACATTAAATGCATGCAGATAGGCTCGTAGCCAGTTGGCAGGTCCATAGTTATACCACTGTGATTCACTGTCATAATCTCTTGCCATATCGGCAACTTCTCTTTCCCAGCCATAATCCATATAGGAAGCCTTAACTATTGTTTCTATCTCATTGTCACGCAAATTAAGATTATACTTTTTGTTAAATCTTTGAACAATTTTCATTCTCTTTGATTCAGACTTGCTGATTTTTTGAGCTCCTCTGAGATATTTATCTCTTGCAAATTTGTTATCAAATGAATAATTAATTCGTGAACCGCTCACCTGAGACTGTTTATCAGGATTTACTGCCTGTCCGGAAGAACTAATATTTCTGTCACCATTAATCGCTTTTACTATAATAGTTATAACAGCAGCTATTATTACAATTGGAATTGCAGCAGATATAAGTCCAATCAAAGACAACGACCCAAAAAGACCAAAAGCACCAAATCCTATCATATCTGAAGCGAAAATGAGATTTTTAAACATTCCACCAATAACACCCAAAATAATTCTTATGGCAATCAGGGCGATTATGGCAAAAATTATTATATCCTTATGACTGTTAACTTTACGGCTGACACCCGTATTATTCTTCCCAAATATCTCATATAGAATTATCGCTACTATAATAAATCCAATCATATAAATTGCTCCTTTATATTGAATTATTTTTATAATAACATTCCTGGCACACTCAAGTAAAGCTGGTTGGTTATTCTTAATGATTTTATAATCTAAATCATTTTATTTTTCTCTCATATCAAATCCTTTATCCTCATCCATCATTTCAAGCATGACAGCAGCTACCACAGGATCAAACTGAGTACCCATTCCTTCTTCAATTTCCATTCTGACTTTTTCCTGTGTCAGAGGCTCTCGGTAACTTCTGTTGCTTGTCATCGCATCATAAGCATCGGCTACTGCAATAATTCTTGCTACTTCAGGGATATCATTACCAACAAGTCCGTCAGGGTAACCATGTCCGTCATATCTTTCATGGTGCCATCTTGCACCGTTTGAAAGATTCGGCATCTCGGTTATTGTTTCAAGTATCTGTGTTCCAATGACAGGATGTTTTTTAATTACAGCAAACTCGGCATCATCAAGCTTATCCGGTTTGTTGATTATCGCATCAGGTATACCTATTTTACCTACATCATGAAGAAGTCCGATAATGTAAATTTCATTTTGTTCCTCTTCATTGTATCCAAGTCTTGACGCTATCTCCTTTGAATACTCCGCAACTCTTGACGAGTGACCGTTAGTATATCTGTCTTTTGCATCGATTGAATATGCAAGTGCTTTGATAATATGCATGGAGAGCTGTTCATTTTCCTCTTTCTTTCTCTCAAGCTCCTGTTCAAGATGATTGTCAAGATATGAAAGTCTAAGTATGTTGGCTATTCTTATACACGCCTTTTCTTTTGAGATTGGAAGATTAATAAAATCAGTTACTCCTAGTTCAAGGGCGCGCTGTTCAATCATGCTGTCGTCTTCTGACACGAGTATTATCGGTGTATGTCTTATTGCACCGCCCATGTTGCGTATGCCTTCAATCGTTTTAAGTCCGCTTAAATCATTCATATCAGAAGCAATCACAATTATATCAACCATATTGTTCTCGATATATTCAATTAACTCCTTGCCTCCTCTTGACAGATTAACATCATAACCTTTTTCCTCGAGTGCTTCTTTTATAAACTCAAGATTGACAAGTTCATCGCAGGCAACGGCAACCAAACCTTTTTTGTTTTCATCAACATGTCTGTCATTAGCCCTGTTGTTAACACTCTCAGTCTCCACTTCCAGTTTTGCAAGTTTGCCGTACTCATTACTCTTCCATGCCTGGATAATACGCTGTGTAACACGATTTACATTATAATCATTAATCTCAGGAAGCATAAGGAAGAAATGATTCTCACCAATCTGCATCATAATATCACTGTTTCTTAACGATTCCTGCAACAGCTTTCTTAGCACGAGCATAATCTCTTCTTTTTCAGCTTTTGAAAGACTCTTATGTGCAAATTTTGCGGTAAAAAGCATCTTGTATGCTGTTCCGCGGTATCTTTCCATATACCTTGCCATGTATTTGTATACATTTCCAAAAGCTTCTTCTCCCATCCACATTGCATTACGAGGAATACTTCTTTCTTCCAATATCTTAGTAAGCATGGAAAGGCTTACGTCTTCTGAATTAATCGCAGTTTCATCATTCTCACCTTTATAGAAAGAATATCCGTGTTTTCCATTGTTTTTCGTGTTGTACAAAGCTCTGTCACACATTTTGAACAATTCATTAAAATCAGTTCCGTAATCAGGAACAGAAATTGCTCCGATTGATGCACCAAGAGGTATACTCATTTCATCGCCCATCAGTTCGTGTGCCTGCGATAAAATCTGGGCATTGACCTCATCCGAGTATTTTGCTACATCATCTTCCCTTTTCATATTCTTTGCAAACAGAAGAAATTCGTCTCCTCCGAATCTTCCAAAAACAGCAGGGAATTGCATATTCTCCTTGAGTATCTTTGAAAAAGCAACAAGAACCCTGTCGCCCATTTCATGTCCGTAAATATCATTTACAAGCTTGAAAGAATCCAAATCTATAACCATCAGTGTACCTGTTTCCTCAAGGCACATTTTTGTTATCTTTTCATCAGATGCATTCTTATTATAGAAACCTGTTAATTTGTCAATGGTTGCTTCTATCTCAAAACTTCTCATCTGATTATGTGTCGTTATGGTACCTTTTACCCTTCTTACCAGAACGTCCGGATTAAATGGTTTTCTAATGTAATCCGTAGCACCAAGCTGTAATCCTTTTGCCTCTGTTCCTTCATTTTCATCCGCCGTCAAAAAGATTACAGGTACATCCTTTCCTTCATTTGTTTCTCTAAGAGCGGCAAGTGTCTCAAAGCCGTCCATTCCCGGCATCTTAACGTCAAGAAGGATAAGGTCCGGCACTTCATTTTTACTTGTATAATCAATAAGTGCCTCGCCTGATTTCATTGCGGTGACACGCATATGCGCACGGCTTAGTATATGCCCTGCCATCTTAAGATTCATCTCATCATCATCTACAACAATTACCCAGTCTGCCATCTTGTTCTCCTTTTATCCTGCTTATTTCGCGGTATTTCGTATTATTTCTCCAATCATCTGTGCCATCTTAATATACTCACCTGCAACTGTCGGATATTCGTCCTCTATATATCCGTAATTACCGTCTTTTGCAGCCTGCTCGAGTGCAAGTGCTTTTTTTGAAATATCCATGGCTCCGATAGTTTTTGAGGTACTCTTAAGCGCGTGAATCTTAACCTCAAAGTCATGCCAGTCTCCGGATTCAAATGCTTTATCAAGTTCACCCCTCTTGCTATCAGCGCTGTTAGAATAATCTAAGAGAAGCTCTTTGTAAAAATCAAATTCATTATCACAAAACTCAAGTGCTGTTAAAACATCTATACCATTCATCTCAAGCTTTTGTGTTATGTATTCTTTTTCATTATCCGTTTCGCTGTTATCTTCATCATCTTCATAAGGCGCAAATTCGAATATTCCATCATTATTGTCAACAGTTATTACATCAATCTTTTCCTCTGTCTCGTCATTGTGATCTTTAATAACTGTCTTTTCTTTTGTGTCCTTTGCATCCTTCCAGCTTACCTTCTCTTTAGGAAGATAATATGAAAGAAGCTTTTCGAGCAATTCAACTTCAATAGGTTTTGAAAGATAGTCATCAAATCCTTGTTCAAGATACCACTCTCTCGCACCGGAAACTGCATTGGCAGTAAGTGCAATAACCACACATCCATCAGGCACCAGATTAGCTTCTCTTAGCTTTTTCAAAGTTTCAACGCCATCCATCTGAGGCATCATGTGATCTAAAAGAACTATATCATACCTACCTTCAGTCATCTTCTTAATCGCAGACACGCCTGAAGATGCCTCATCAGGTACGATTCCGTTTCTCTTCATCAGATTTCTTGCTACCTTGCGGTTCATCTCGTTATCGTCAACAACAAGAATTCTCGCCTCAGGACAATACAAAATCTCTCTCTCAGTGTGAGCATCTTCGTTTCTCTTAAATCTTTCCGAAAACTCTCCAATAGGTGTATCATCTATTATTTCCTGCTTAAGCTCAAATGAAAAATCTGACCCTTTACCATACTCACTTTCCAGCTTAAGTGAACTTCCCATCATCTCAAGAAGTTTTGTTACGATTGCCATTCCAAGCCCGGTTCCCTCGATATTCCTGTTTATTGTTTCATCGAGTCTTGCAAATGATTCAAAAAGTTTCTCCCTGTCTTCTTCCCTTATGCCTATTCCAGTATCTTTTACGCTTACACACAAAAGCATCTCTTTTTCACTGGTTTTCTTTCCGTTTATAGAAAATGTTACCTTGCCTTTTTGTGTATATTTTACCGCGTTAGTAAGAAGGTTCATAATTATCTGACGTATGCGCACATCATCACCAAACAACGCACAAGGAAGGTTACCGTCTGCATTTATCTCGAATTCAAGACCTTTGTCTTTAGCACGTTGTGCTATTGAATTAAACAGGTCGTTAATAAGCGAGGTTGTATCGTATTTTACCGGTACCAGCCTCATCTTACCATCCTCAATTTTTGAAAAATCAAGAATACTGTTAATAAGAGAAAGAAGCGTTCTGCCGGCAGATTTAATATTTTCGGCACACTCTGTAATCTCGTCGTTGTCAGATTCCCTAAGAATCATCTCATTCATACCAAGCACTGCATTGATAGGTGTACGAATCTCATGTGACATCTGCGCAAGGAATGAACTCTTTGCCTTTCCTGCAGATATTGCAACATCAGCAGCTTCCTGCAGTTTCTGGTTGGTGTCTTCCTGCCAACTTATAAATCTGGTTACCAATCTGTAAACAAGAATTATACAAGCCATAAACGCCACAAAACAAAACAATGCATACAGCACGGCATTTCCATAAATGTTCCATGCTTTCATTACAACATATACTGAAAAATTGGAATCTTCATTTCTCGCCGCAACAAGTATCTTATTCTCCCCGTCATAATCCTTTATAAAACTTATTGTTTTTCCATCGGCTCTTATCTCCCCATAAGAAAGTGCCTGCACATTCATCGCGCCATACGAATTCATCTGATATGCACCATATGGATGGTTAATTATCTTACCTTCCGGGTCAACCAAAAATGCATAACCGTTCTCGGTATAGCTGTCTCCGAGTATCTCCACAAGCTTATCCATAAAGAAATCAATACCAAATATTCCAAGAAATTCTCCTGTCTTTGCATCGTATACCATCTTGGACAGAGTCAGGCAGTAACCACCTGTCTGTTCATCATAGTAAGGTGCCGACACACTCCATCCTGTCTCCGAAGCGAGTGTATCTATGTACCATTGACGCTCCTCAACATGCCATCCCTCATCCGGCTCCCAACCGTTACTCATGTAAACCGTATGGGCAAAATCGGGATTAGTCATATACGTTACCGAAATCTCCGGGTACTGCATGGTTATATTATTAAGATACGCAACCGTTCCCTCATAATCGTCAAGCATCTTTGGATTTGTTGAAATGCCACTTACAAACATATCAAGAATGCTTTTTTGCGTATTAATCCATTCCGAAAGCTGATATTCATATTCAACAGCCTCATTTTGCATCCTTGCACTTCCCCACTGATATGCAGAGGAAACACTCGTATACACACTGATGCACAGACACAAGACCATGACAAGAAGTATAATTGCACGAAAACGCTTATTAACTCCAAGTCCTCGTTTTTTGTTTTCCTGCGCTGATTCCTTCTTTTTTTCCGCAGAAATAATGCTCTTATAGGACATAATCTGCTGCATCATTTCCGAAAGGCGCAGTCCCGCAGCATGAACCTGCGCAAGTTCCTCTTCATAATCTTCACTCTGGCCTATGCTTTCAATCGAAGAATGCTCAAGAATACGATTTAATGGGTCGTTTAATTCTCCTGTAATTCCGTCCATGAATTCGTCTCTTGATATAAGTGCTTTTTCTGCTTTTTCCCTGCTCTTTTGCGCAAAAAGATACAGTGTAATGATAATTGCAAACAAAGCAAGTGATAAAAGAATCGTAACAGAGAGCTGAATGTATGAACTCTTATATAATTCCCAGTCACTCATACCTACAATCAGATACCATCCGTTACCTGACCTTGTTGCAAATAGATTCTCATAGAAAAAGCCATCCTTAATTCTTGATGTTATAACCTCATCTTTATTCTTAACACTTGCATATATTCCTGCATAATCCGGCATTGCAACCGCGATTTTTTTCCCAACCTTATCTTCTTTAGAACATCCCGCAACAATACCTTCATCTGTCACAATAACCGCATTTACTGCATTATCTGACATCTGCGCGATATAACTTCTGACGCCTTCCATCGTATAATCCATACTAAGAACCGCATCCGAATCTCCCATCATAATTGATACCGAGTAACATATTTCACCCGACATCGCATCCTGATACGGTGGAGAAATATAAGGTCTTCCCTGATTTTTTATCGCACCTGTATACCACACTCTCTCTCTGGCATTATAATCATCGGGCATATCAAAATCCGGAATAATTGTAAAATCACTTCCCGCAACATATATATTAAACACACCTGTATCATCCGATACAATACATGCTTTTTCATCGTACAAAAACTTCTCAAGTGCTTCCTTGTCATCTAAATATTCTCTTGCTTTTATGGCAAGCTCCGCCGTAAGAATCTGAGCATCACTAAAGGCAGACTCCATCTTTTCACTAACCGAAGCAAGCTGCAATGATCCCGCCTGTTTGGTCTGATTATGAGTCTGACGATAAAGAATCCATGTATCCATAAGCGTCACTGCTAAAAGCAATGATGCTACAAATATTACAAACGTAAGATTTTTCTTTTTCATTTACCTTTCTCCACCCTGATAACATATCTGTCCAAAAACATTTCCTTCTGTACAATAAGTTCCTTCTTTGCATCAAAATCCCCATTTGGAATGTACACAAGCCCCACTGCATACCTTGTCACAATGGCTAACATAATGTGAAGCGTAGTTGAAAACATAACTTCTTCCGATTCATCAACTCTTACCGTCAAATCTTCCTTAGCCCTTGTGTACATGACATGAAACTGGTCCTTTATATCCCGTATTAGCTCCTTATATGGCTGCAACATATGTTCATCGATATTTTCCGACTTCACATACGCGTTAAAAAACTGATTAAACCTGAGAATATCCCTGTGTTTTTCATACAGCATTATGAATGAATCCAGATAAAACTCAAAGAGTTGTGCAGCTGTTGCATCCTTAATTACCCCCTGCAACGCTACAGTAAGATTCTCTTTACGAAACTGCTGCCACTTCCATGTTGCCGTCTCCACAACAAGCTGTGGTTTGGTCTTAAAATACCTGTAAACCGTTACATTACTAAGACCACAGGCTTTCGTTATATCTGCCATTGTGACCTTCTCTATAGTTTTTTCCACGAAAAGTTCATAGCTTTTTTCTAACAACGTAATCCTTGTTGCATTCGTCTGCACAGGATCTTTTTTTCTCCCTGCCATACACGCACACTCCTGCCATCTTATTTATGATAGTAAGTCTATCATTGGAGTGCAAAAATGTCAATTGGGGTGGGGATTTATAATACGGCAGGGAATTATAATACGGCAGGGAATAGTATAGCGGTATTGTTTCTGCTCACCGGGCTTACGCCCGAAGTTGCGCATAAATAATACCGCTATACTAATCCCCGCCTGTTTACTTAATGAATGGGATATTGAAATGTTTTGTATATGTATTTTTATCTGTTTTAATTGAGTCTTATTATTTGAGAGGGATGATGTTATGTGGATGGGGTAGTTTTTTCACCTATATTGGACTTTCTTGCTTGCTTGCTAGGTGAATTTTTGCCACGATTTGACTAATATCTTTATGTGGGCAGGGCATTTTTTTCACCTATTATCGGCTTTCTCGCTTGTTAGGTGAATTTTTGCTACGATTTGACTAATGACGTCATATGAAATGAAGTCTTTTTTCACCTATAATCGGCTTCATCGCTTATTAGGTGAATTTCTGTTGCGGATTGACTAATATCGTTATGTGGGCAAGGCATTTTTTTCACCTATAATCGACGTTCTCGCTTGTTAGGTGAATTTTTGCTACGATTTGACTAATGACGTCATATGAAATGAAGTCTTTTTTCACCTATAATCGGTTTTCTCGCTTATTAGGTGAATTACATTATGAATTAGCTAATTTGCCACAAATAAATAACTCCATATACAATCGTTATATAATAATAATAAAATAGTAATTAGTCATCATAAGTCTTTATAATTCCTTCAATTTCATATTAAAACAAATAACTTATTCATATCGCTTGAACGGTAGTGATTAGTATAGCGGTATCTTTTCTGCGCTACTTCGGGCGTAAGCCCGGTGAAAAGAAACGATACCGCTATACTAATCACCACCTGTGTACATAATGAATGGGATATTAAATTGTGGCAGAGTATAAAACAATGGCCCATGTCCAAAGGACATGAGCCATTGTTAATTATCTTTTATTTGGGAATATTATTAGAACTTACCTGCTGTTGCAGCTTCTTCTACTGAAACTGCTACTGCTACTGTAGCTCCAACCATTGGGTTGTTACCCATTCCGATAAGACCCATCATCTCAACGTGAGCAGGTACTGAAGATGAACCTGCAAACTGTGCGTCTGAGTGCATACGTCCCATTGTATCTGTCATACCATATGAAGCAGGACCTGCTGCCATGTTATCTGGGTGAAGTGTACGTCCTGTACCACCACCTGAAGCAACTGAGAAATATTTCTTTCCC
>CACXFB010000056.1 GCA_902766825.1 uncultured Lachnospiraceae bacterium | reverse complement strand
TTTTATCTTCCGGTATATTCGGAAGAAGGTGTGGTGACATCAGTTTCAGCACAAAAGGCAAGAATTGCGGATATAAGCAATAAGACTGAGGCTAACAGCGGATATATGCTGACATATACAGTATATCTTTTAGCACAGTCAAAAAATCTTAGCGGTGATGTCGGAATCAGGCTTGCATCGCAGGAAGCGGACAAGGATCATGACGGAACATATGTTAAGGCAAAAACAAATGCTGATAATGGCGCGCAGGCTTCAATGAGAATGAGCTTTACAGCAAACGGAACAACTACAGTGTATGAGCCTAATGCAAATATGAATGTAACGGGTTCTTCTGACACACAGTATAAGAAAACTTCCTGGACAAATCTTAAGACGTTAAAACAGACAGCAGCTGATTCGGGACTGTTTTATGACAGACCGTCGCTTCCGGGAGCAAATGCTACATATACGGAAAAATCATCACCTGAGCTGTTTAAAATACAGGTTAACAAGGTCACACCGGTTACCATCAATATCTGGTTAGAAGGTTCGGATAAAGATTGTATTAATGATGTTATGGCAGACAACATGCTTTGTAATATCCAGTTTATCTGTACAGACCTTGAATAATTACAGGTTCGGGAGGAAGATTGATGAATGCATTTTTTAACTATTTCTATGAATTGATGATATGGATCGGGAGTTGTATATGGCTTGTCATTTCCGCAATAGGAAAAGCAGTGTACGGATTGTTCAATTTCGGATATTACAAAGAGCTGCTTGATTCCTACAAAGAGAAATTCGGTGTAGGCGGATGGGTGATGGCGATAATTGCTCATATACTTATCGCAATAATCATTGTGATGGCATGTTATCTTCTGGCACGATTTATTAAGAAGATTGCGACATTTAAGCTTCCGGTAAAAGAAAATGAAGAGCTTAAGGATGAGCTTGTTAAGTTAAAACATGACATGCTAAAGCTTCAGTATGAGAAAGATAAAATACTTGCGATGCAGGTTTCAAATCTTGGACTTGAAGTGGATAAGCGTCTGCTTGACGGCAAAGAGCCCGAAGAGGAAACGGACAATAATGAGGCAGGTAATGAAGAAGAATTTGATTCATCACAGTACAGATTCGGAAGACTTGTCAGTGTCGACCATTATTTTAGTTCACAAAGCTATCAAAAGCCTCTATATAACGACGATATCAATCTGGAAGACTTATGCAAGGATTTTAGAAACTTTGCAGCTTCACAGCTTGGACTTTATTATGACCTTGATATTCTTAAGTATTTTATTGCATCACTTGGTGCTACAAAACTTATTATCCTCCAAGGTATATCAGGAACAGGTAAGACATCGCTTGCATATGCATTTGGACAGTTTGTAAAGAATCCTTCGGTAATATGTCCGGTACAGCCGGCATGGCGTGACCGCTCGGAGTTATTTGGATACTTTAATGAATTTACGAAGAAATTTAACGAAACAGAATTTTTAAAGACAATATACGAAGCTAATTATTATGAAGACCCAAGACTTATAGTTCTTGACGAGATGAACATTGCCCGTGTTGAATACTATTTTGCAGAGATGCTTTCAATACTTGAAATGCCGCGAATCGAGGACAGAATGGTTGAGATAGTTTCATCCGAATGGCCGGATGATCCTAAGAAATTAAAACAGGGTAAATTATTTATTTCACCGAATGTATGGTATGTCGGAACAATTAATAACGATGATTCAACATTTGCAGTTTCCGATAAGGTGTACGACAGAGCTATCCCTATTGACCTTGATGCTAAGGCCAACAGATTTGATGCACCTGATACGGCACCGCTTAATATCAGATACGACCACCTTAACGGAATGTTTGAGAAGGCAAAACAGGAATATGTTATCTCACAGGAGAATCTTGCTAAGCTTGAAGAGGTTGATAACTATATTATCAAGCATTTCAGAATTACATTCGGTAACCGTATCTTAAAGCAGATTAAGGATTTCGTTCCATGTTATGTTGCATGCGGCGGCTCAGAGATTAACGGAATCGACTTTATGCTCTGCGTGAAGATTTTGAGAAAATTCCAGTCATTGAATCTTGGATACATCAGAGATGAAATGGATGGCTTTATAGCATATCTTAATGAATTGTTCGGATATGATAACATGAAACTCAGCAAAGAATATTTACTTAGAATTAAGAAGCTTGTATGAGAGTGATTGCCTATGAAAAATGTTATAGAGAATCTTTATGACAAATACAATACGGAAGTAACCTCTCAGCTTGAGAACGATGATTTTTATCAATATTTTCTTAACCTGTTAGAGACGGGAACAACATTTTGTCAGTTCCAGAACAGGAAACTTGTTAAGGAAGTAGATGAAGAATGGGTTGTTGCCATAGAAAAAGCCATCCCTCATATAAAACGCGTAATTGATAATCCGCGTAAGTTTATCGAGGAGGACAGGCAGATTGTAAATGTTGCTATGGCAAGAAAATTTACCGCCGAATCGGTAAAGCATCTTTCGCAGCATTCTGAGATGGTTAACAAAATACGTGAGGATGGAACGGTTGAACCGAGCAAGGTTTTAAACGTATTTAAAGAAGAGAGTCTTAACACGTACGAAAACAGATTTGTGTATACCCTTCTTTATGAGCTTAGAACTTTTATCAATAAGAGAATCGATCAGCTTTTTGACCATTCAAAGGACGAAGACGGTGTAAAACTTAATCTCGAATCGATGGTGGATAACTACACTGAGATAATAAATTATAAATTAGAGATGAGGATTAGGGAAAAACAAACCGATACTCTTAATGATGATGATAATCTGGGAGTCTATTCAAGAGTAACCAAATTACAGAAAATCATTAATGACCTTACGACTACGGAGTTCTTTGTAAAAGTTGGTAAATTCCCACGGGTAAAGCATCCTATCGTTAAGACTAATGCAATCGGAAAACATCCTGATTATAAGGCTTGTTATACATTGTGGAACTTTATACAGTCTTATGAGCGTATAGGCTATGAAGTAAGAATACTTGAACAGGATCCTACGGTTTCAAGATCATTTGAAGAGAGTCTCTATAACCAGATTCTTATGGATTATGTGGTTGTAAAGAACCACATGGAATATAAGGATCTTCTTAATATTAACAGGGACAGAAGAGTTAAACCGTTAAGTATCAAAGATATAAAACAGTTTATCAATGATATTGTTAATGAATATGATATGAGAGCATCAGAGCTTAGAAGTCTGGTGGAAAGCGAACTTAACAATGCACTCAAAGAAAAAGAGCGCAGAGAGAAGATGCAGGAGGAGCTCTTAAAGAGAAGGAAGGGTAAGACCAAATTAAAAGTTGAAGAAGATGAGGGATGGAACGATTTTAAGGAAGGTGCTACTGATGACAAGATGGATCCGGATCAGAAACTTCGAATGAAGAAGGCTGAGAGGGAGAAGCAGAAGTTAAAGGAACAGCTTAAAGAGCAGCGAATTGAGGAGCTTAAGGAGAAGAAAAAACAACTAGAGGAAAAGCAGAATGAACTAGCTGCAAGCGGAAAAGTTGAGGATGATTATTATTCCAGTATTGATGAAGATATTGATAAGGAATTAGATGCTATAGACGAAAAGATAGTTGATGTTATGTATGACTACATGGACATTGAGAAAATTATGAATGGGGACATAAAACTTACCGGATATGGCGGAGATTATGTAGGCAGGGAGGTTATGAACGATGCCAGATTCTCAAAGCTTTTAAGAAAGATTGAGAAAGAGAGGCATAAGCGCATATACAAAGAGGAGATTATAAGAAAAAAATATGAATCGGTGGCTGAATCAGATGTAGACAAGGCCAAGGCAATCCTTGACAGGGCAAAGCAGGCCAAGGACCGCAGAATTAAGAAAAATGAGACTGCAAGAATACATCAGATTGAGAAGGCAAAGCAGGAACAGGAAAAGGCAAGAATGAAGACGGAGAGAAAGAAGCTCCAGATTCAGACTAAGCAGGACAAGGCGGCAGCCAGAGCCAAAAACAGGGAAAAAGAGAAACTCATGAAACAGGAGGCAAAGCTTGCAGCAGAGGAGAGAAGACGTATAAAGCTTCTTGAAGATGAAAGAGCAAAACTTGCCAGACAGGAACAGAGGGAGGAAGATAAGAAACGTCGTATAGAGGCCAGAAAACAGGCAGCTATCGACAGGCAGCAGCGAAGAATTGAGAATAAGCAGCTTCGCCAGCAGAGAAAAATTGATAATGCAAAACGTCGTCAGGAACTTAAGATTGAAAGACAAAAACAGCGTGAAGCTAATGCAATTCTAAGGAAAGAGCAAAAAGAAAGAGAAGCCGCCATCAGAAAAGAGCAGGCAAATATTAAAGCTCAGTTAAGAGAAGAAAGAATCAGAAAACAGGCATTAGAAAAAGAAAGACAGCGACAAGAAAAGATTCAGGCAAGGAAACGGGCGATTGAACAGAAGAACCGCTACAGACTTGCTAGAAAGGAAGCAAAAGAAAATGCAGCGCAGGAGAGACTTAAAGAAAAACTTAAGAAACAGGAGCTTGCACGACAAAGAAGAGAGGAGGCTGCCGCAAACAGACACACAAGAGTGTTAGAGAAAAAGAAAATGCGTGAAGAAAAGCGGGAAGCACGCAGGCAAAAGAAACTGAAGAATAAATAAAACAAAAAAACACAGAAAAGGAAGGTAAAAATTATGGAAAAGGTATTTGATGAGAAAAAAGAAATTACCTTTGAGAATGTTGACATATCCATAAGTGTCAATGCTCAGGGAGCAGGTGATTTTGAGAAAACAGCTAAAAAGAATACTAAGAGGAGAAAGATACTTACAACTGCTGTTGCGGCAATTTCAAGTGTTGCTCTTCTTACAACGGCAACTTATGCATGGTTTGTTCTTACTAACAGACCTACCGTAAGTGAGATGTCCATGAAGGCGGGAACCAGCGGAAATCTTAAGATAGCAAATGAGGCTGGTGGTCCTTATGGAACAAATATTTCATTTACATTTACTGATGCAAACAGCGAAACAATTGTACCGGTGTTAAAGCCGGTTGCTTCTCAAACTGGAATGGTTTTTTATGAGCCAATCTATGATAACAGTGGTTATGTTAGTGCGGTTAAGAACACTGCGATATCTGAGACAAACAATGCTAATTATTTTAACAGCGTGGAGTCGGCAGGAGGACAGCTTATCAAAAAGGAATTTTACATAAGAGCTGATGCTACTGATACAACAACGGAAATCGGTATCAGACTTATGGGAAAATACTCAAATAGCGCAACAGATTATACCAAGATTGTGGACAGTGAAAATGATACTACGGCAGCTGAGGCAGTAAGAATAAGTTTTACATATGGAACTCAGACTACAGTTCTTGAACCGAATGCTGATTTTAATGATACATCAGGTAATAACTCAAATCCTATATACAATAAGACAATTACAAATCAGTACAACCCATATGATGCAAATGGAATAGGAACTGTAACATACAGAACAATCCGCCAGAGTACTGATCACACTTTCCAGAGTGATTATGCAAGTAATACTGTTACTGTGGATTCTGATTACGGACAGGCTTACTCACCGGAGTTATTTACGATTCCAACAAATACCAATTGCAAAGTCACCATGTATGTATGGCTTGAAGGTACTGATGAGAACTGTACTAATGCGGTTGAGGGTAATCAGCTCACATCCCAGTTTATGTTCTTTAGCAATGACTTAAGCTAATAATTAATACTAATCGGATATACCGGAACAGGATGTATGATTTGCATATTTATCTTGTCCGGATATCCGGTTATGTAAATTATAAGGATATGAAAAAAATATATATTAAGAGAAAAATATTAAAAATAATTCATTTTATAGGAGATTTTATTATAGCACTTTTTATTGCATCCTTTGCTTATATATTCATAACAGTATATCGGGGCAATGTTCCAAGGGTAATGAATTATTACATTTTGAGGGTTGTCAGTTCCAGTATGGAACCTGAGTTTTCAGAGGGGGACTGTATTATAGCTAAAAAGGTTGATACGGATGAAATAAAGGTTGGGGATATTATTACATTTTATTCAGATGATCCAATGATTTATAACTATCTGAATACCCACAGGGTAATAGATATAGAGACAAACGAAGAAGGACTTAGGGAGTATTGGACTAAGGGAGACGGCAATATCCAGCAGGATTTATTCTCTGCAAAAGAAAACAAAATATTAGGAGTGTATCAGTCGGGGCTTATTATTGGAAAAATTATCACAAAGGGGTTTGATTTATTATCTAACAGAATAGTATATTTTGTAATTATTGTGTTTCCGATTCTCTTGTCGTTTGTGTCCAGTGTGGTTTCAATGGTAAGACTTATCATAGACGACGAGTACGGGGTGGGCGACAGCAAAATGATAATGAATGAGGACGGAGAGAAAAAGGAAATTGATCTGAAGGATTTATAAGATAATTAGATGTTTGGCGCTGTAATCATCAATTATAGAATAGCAAGGAAGTGAAATGGCATGGATAACAGAGAACAAAATATTGGTTTGGATAAGACGGATGAAAAACTGGATAAACTGAGCAGTGGACTCGACAAAGCAAAAAGAGTTAAAGACAAACTCACAAGCAGAAATACTCTTACATCAATATCATGTGTTATTTTGCTTATTCTGCTTATTGCATCTACGGTTGCCTGGTATGTACTTAACAGGACAGGAACAGGACGCATTAATGGTACCGATGTTTCACAATGGGATTTTGTTGTATCAACTGAGCCTGATGCGGCTCATCCTATCAACGGTGGTGATACAATTGATGTTTTTGAGCGGTCAATAGCTACTGCAGAGGTTGAACAGGGAAAGCTGGCACCTGGAATATCAGGTTCATTTAAATTATACATAAGCTGTTCCTCAGATGTTGCAAGTCATTATGCACTGTTGATTAACAAAGAAGATTTAATTGTGGATATATCTTCAGACACATCGGCACAGGCGTCTGCAACAGCTCTTGGGATTGACCAGGATGACCTTACAGGTTATCTTCAGGAGCACATTAGATTTTATAAGGACAGCAGATTAACCGAGGAGATAACTGCCTTAAGTCCGCTTGAGGGAGATATTGATATTCAGGATGACAGTATTAAGAATGCAAATGGAATAGCTGAAGTGGCAGTGGATGTCTATTGGAGATGGGAATATGACGGAACATTTTTATGTGAAGACAGTGAAAATATAGATACATCTTTGATTGCAGGTTATGACGCCATGACAGATGAGCAGAAGGAAGCCGCAGTTGCAGCTAAGAAAGAAGAAATAATAGCAGCTAATGAAGCAATACTTCATACATATGATGAGGAAGATGTGTTACTTTGTAACTTTAAGGACTATATATCAGGTGCAGTTAAGATTTCTGTTTCAGGAACCCAGAGCCAGCCTGTACCAATACCTTAACAAATAGTATTAAAAACAAGTAAAGAAGGAGGTAAGCATGAGCGGGATGAAAAAGCTAAGAAAAAAACTGAATAAGAAAAAGACATCCGTAGCTGTGCTTGCCGGAATTGTTGTACTTACTGTAACAACACTTATATATGCTAAGTATATAAGAGATATAAATAATGTGGTGGCACCTATCGGTGATCATGTGGCAGAGTATTATATGGATGTTATATGGCATGATGATGATGACACTACAGACAACGGAATGGTGCTTAGTCAGAAGCTTAAGCTGGAGGAGATAAATCCCGGAGAGTTTCAGGCAATATCATTTATGGTCAGGAACGGTAATGGATTGACGGGAAATGAGATGCAAATATCAGATATAAGCTTTAATTTCTCGATTGATTTAATACATACGGAAAACCTCCCTCTTACATATAAGCTTTACCAATACACAGGCATTGACGGTGAGGGTAATCCTGTATATGAGGAGCTGACAGATTTTGAGGAGTATGACAGTAATCAGGAAAGGGATTCAGTGAACACGGGAGTAAAGAGAATATATAAAAACGGGGCAAATGAAACTATGAAGTTTCTGCTAAAGGGCAATTCTACAGATTCGCAGGGTAGCAGAGCGGTCGATGCCAGAAAGTTCAGACTCGTTATATCCTGGGATGATGACACTATAACAGGAATTGATAACAAATATACAAGAGAAGTTGACGACGTATACATAGTTGTCAATGCGATTCAGGAAGAAAGCTGATATATAGATGGCCGGCAACTAAAAGATTAGAGAATAATCCGGCAAAATACAATGAAAGGATAGTGATACAATGAGCAGCAAAAGCCAGGTGCAAAGAAAATTGAATATTTGCTACAAGACAGCGCTTTTTGTTGCCCTTGTTGTCATTAACGGAGTTGGGCTTTCCACGGCACTGGCAAAGTATATTGATAAAGATGTTTCACGAGAAGCTGTGGTAGCAAATACATTTTATTTTTCCAGTGATTATCTGGATGTGGCTGATGTGGACGGACCTCCGGTGTATACGGTTAACGGATGGGACGGTAAGACGAAAAAGAGTTTTGCTTTTGTTATTCGTAATTATGAGAATCCTCTTCTTTTCAATGACTCGGCGCAGGACGTAACATATACAATCAGCTATGAGACAGAATATGATGACAAGATAGATGTTATTTTATATAAATACGATCCGACAAACGACCAGGCCGATACAGATGGATATGTGGTTGTTGATTCGGGTACTGATATGGTTCTTGAAGGTGGGGCGGATAAGTTTAATCATGACAGCTACAAGATTACATTAACCTCAAAAAATGAAGCTGTATCCATTGGAGAGGATGTCTCGGTACTTATAACTGCCAAGACTAAAAACACCCAGTATATCAAAGAAATTTCTACGAAACTTGTGCTGCAGTACACGGAATACTCTAATTTTATCGCAAGAAATTATGTAAATGACTACAAAAAATCTTTACATGCATTGGACTATATAGTATGTACTGCCAATGAGCAGGATACAACTGAGATGGTTAATTCCTATGCTCTGCTGGCAACAAAAACCTTATGCTTTGGATGGGATAAAAAGTATCTGGAGTTTGACAGATTTGATGAACAGTTAGAAAGTGATGACGTTATAACCATCAATAAAGTTGAAACAAGAACCACTACAGGAACCGGGGATAGTACTGTTACTACAACGACATATTCTGTTAGAATCACACAGCCGGATAATACCATAACCGACCTTACAGGCGATGAGGCAAGAGATTTTGATATAGACGTTATTGAAAACTATATCGATGATTTCAGGCTCAAACAGATTGTTTTCAATTACACCAGACCGGTGGATACCGTAGATGAACAAAATCAGGTAACAACAACAATTGAGACTACAAAGACAGGATATTTTATATTTGATGCACTTCCGTTCTCACAATTTGACTTTACCATGCACAAAAAAGTAGGTATTACAGATGAGGTGTGGGAAGACACGGACAAGGTTGATGATATGATGTCAATTAAAATACTTGGAAGATAGCAGATGGAGATGATATGAGTTATGTCTAAAACCGTAAAGCTTAGAATAAAAAGAATAATGATTATGAGTATAGTGGCCATGGCACTTGTAGGAGTGTCATGGCTTGCTGTGCGCTTTAATATGGATGAACATAATATTGTACATGCAGATGAGGAGATTAATCTGACCTTAGAGCATCCGGGAGAGGCTAACAGCAGCACAAACTGTTATCTGATTAACGGAGTACTTGATTTGTATACATTGCAGGAATTTTCTAAATACAATACCTGCGAGGGAATGTATTTTAAGATTTCTCCGAGACTGAAAAATGATGAGACGACTCTTTTTTACACTCAAAAATCCACAGGCGGCGGAATTGATGATGAGGACGAAGATGACGGTAACGAGGGTGAAGGAACTAACTACAGCATAGATTTGGTGGAACTTAATGATTCCTTACTTGGAGATGAAGGAGACCCGCTTGATATAGAAGGACTTAAGACTAAAGTCTGGTATGGTATCGGAATGAATGTTACTTATCCATTCAAGGGCAGCATTGATTTCCAGGGTATACTTATAAGAACGGACACCAATCTTTTCGGTTTCCTTGGTGAGGGGGCGCATGTTAAGGAAGTAAGAGTATTTGGTGATATTAAGGCGGATAAGAATAAAAAGTTTTATGGAATGAGCAATGTTTCTCTTGGTGCAATTGCAACAGGTGCATACATCGATGATGTTGATGGTATAGGTAATACCATTAATCCGGAAACAGGTGAGTATAACAATTCAATTACGGTTAAAAACTGTGATGTATATTCTGATGATTATAATACTACCACAATAACTAATAACACGGCTTATTCTACAGGTGGAATTATTGCTAACTGTGTAGGAAGAAATGATAAGTTTGGATACAAGAGTGAAGCGTACACCTGTCATATTATATTGGATACATGCCGTGTCAATGCGGTAATTAATGCTAAAGGAACCCAGGCAGGAGATTCAAATAATGCACTGGGATATAACGCATCTAACGGAGTTGTTACTAACAGCAATGGTACTTATATTGATAAGACAAAGGTTAAGAATGGTAATCTTTTCAACGGTTTCCCGGGATATTCCGGCGGATTAATCGGAGACATTTCCTCAAAAAGCGGATCATATTATATACAGGTTCATATCAGAGGCGAAAACAAGGTTATAGGTGAGATAAAAACAACAGCTGGTGATTCCGGCGGTGTTGTGGGACATATGGGAAGTTTTGCAGCACTTCGATTTGAGGTTACAGAGGATAATGGTGTTAAGAAGGGCAGCATCAGTTTTTATGATAGTGATAATGCCTGTTTAAAGAGCATAATTTCCAGAAATGCTTCTGCCGGAGACGGAGCATGTTATGCCGGAAAATTTGTAGGCTCAGCATATTATACATCAATAGTTATGGATAAGGATTATCAGGTTATTGAATGTGAGAAATATCTTAATAATCCTGAAAAAGCATCTACATTTATCCCAGAGGTAGGAAACGGAAGACTTAATACAGTGCCGGTAAATATGTATCGCAATTTGGATTTGTCAGAGAATGCAAGAATTGCCGGTAAAGGAACAGAAGATAATCCATATATACTTGCCAGTGCTAATGACTTTGCGATATTTGCCAGATTGTTTTCGACCTGTGCACGTTTTGGATGTGAATTCTTTGACCTGTCAGGACATGATTCTTCATATGATGCTTCCTACAATTATATTAGGACAGCGTATTATCGTATAGAAAATGATATTGATATATCAGACATGGGAATTAATTGTATAGGACCTAATGCTGAGACATGTTTTAGCGGAGTTTTATTTGGTAAAAAACAGCCGGACGGAAGTTATCCGACCATAACCTTTAACAGGGACAGTGCATCGGACTACATCAGCCTTTTTTCTACCATATATCCTAAGACAGGAAAGACTGTAGTATTTAAAGACTTTAATCTTGCCGGAAACATAACAGGCAGAGCAAGAGTATCAGGACTCATAAGAACTCTTCAGGTACAGCAGGTAACAACTAACTATGGTGGAAATATTAAAATTGATAATATCAATAATTCTATGAATCTTACGGTAAGATATTCAGACACCGGTTTTCACGGCTCGCCATTTATCGGAGAGATGCGTACAGATTCTTTCTACAATAATAATTATAACGATAGCAGACGTACCACAATGACTCCTGATGGATATGATAACGAATCCTTTAATTTCACTAATTTATCTTATTCAGGAACAATGGATTTAAGAGGCGGTTACTGGGCACCGTTAATCGGATATTTATATAACGCTAACTATAATCAGTATGGATATTATCTTACTTTCAATATTGATAACTTTGATTTTACCGGTTCAATAATAGGAGAAAACAACACAACAGCGTCATATTATGCAGGACTTATTTCTTACATATCATCAACGGGAAACAATACCCAATATATATTTGACGTGGCGGCAAACTACGGAGGATATCAGGATCGTAATACGTCATTTACATCTGAGAGAACAAAGTTCAATATAAGCAACATTCATATGACGAATGCAACATTGGATTATAAGTTTAACGGTAGTCTGGCAGGCGGATTTCTTGGTTATGAATGGAATAATTCCGAATACAATCTTGATGGGGTAACAGTGGATGGTTGTTATGCTAACTATCATTATGCTGATTTTGGCGGATTGATAAATCGTCTTTTCAGCTCGAAAGTTACTGCAAAGAATATTCACATGAAGGATGTTGACCTGTATCAGCGTAGTAACAATACCTGGGGTTCAGCTATGTTATTTGGACACATAAGCTGTGCAACATATATAGATTTGTATATGGATACCTGTAGTATAACAAATTGTTCTATGGCAAGGAATATTAATTTCAGTGATATTGTATCCTATTCAAGGGATTACTACAGTTCAGAAAATGTAAACGGAAGATATAAAGACTATGAATCCACAGTTAATTTAATAGGTCAGGATGCAAACGGTAAGTACTCTGTTAATAATCCATATGTTCATAAAACAGCTTATATTAACACCAATAATGTAAGGACTGAGGATTATACAGGATATATTCCAAGAACAAGACTGTATTATAATATTACACCTGATGAGGGAGCATCCGAAGAGGAATGGAGCAAATATATTATTACGGGAAATGGAGATGAAGACAATCCATTTATAATTGATACACCTGAGAAGATGGTTATAATCTCAAGATTTTTCAATATGCATGGAAATGGATTAGATATTTTCCTTAGATTCTTTTCAGATGAAGAATTTGATATTGTCAAGTATAAGCAGACAACTTCAAGCTCTCCTGCAGGAACTTCGATTCCAATCCAGAAACGTAACATGATAAGAAAGATTCTACTAGGATACTATGTATTTGCTGATGATTTGGACTTATCGGGTTACTCTTTCCAGTCTATGAGAATAAGCGGTGGTAAGTATTATGGAGTAAATGTTGAGAATTATCTTGTTAATGAGGAAGGTAAGAACTTAGCTTCAATCACACAGGATGATATAAAAACTGCTGCTGCAGATGCCATCTCATATCTTAAGAGGGATGAGGCAATAACCAAGGCGTATGAAAAAGCATTTGAAAATGCTTTTGAAAGTCTTGGGGGAAGTGCTGTATTAAATGACCCTAACAGAAATGCAGGCCAGAAGACCCAGATTGAAGCACAGATAGACGCATCTGTTAAAGAAGACTATGAAAAGCTCAATAAGTATAAAAAATATAAGCCACAGATAAGGTTTGATGAAGAGTCCATAAGAACCAGTACCAAGGCTACAAAATATACATATTGTAAGCCGGTATCTAACCAGGGAAAATGGAATAACACTGCTTCAAGTCAGGCAAAATATTTACATGCCGGATTATTTGCGGATGTGGCATACTGTCTTGGACAAAGAGCCGTGGAGATCAACAATATTAAGCTTTGTGGTTCTATTGGAATGACGAACACAAATGTGGGAAATGGTTCTATAGGCGGAATGTTGATATCAAGAACAGAAAACTATGAGGCAACATATCTGTCAAATATATCTGTTAGAAATATAGATATTGGTGATACATATATAACTGAATCTGAAGGAAACAGGAACGGAGGTTATCAGCGTGGTTCAGCTCTGTTAGTGGAGACGGTATATGATACTACCATTGATTTTAATGGAATAAAAATTCTTCCGGGCTCCACAATAGGTGGCGGATTCGATGCACTTATCGGTTATCAGACAGGAACTAAGAGTAAATGTGAATTTGAGCACATGGATCTGAATGAATTATTCATATCTGACAGTGCAAAATTTGATTTTGGATTATTCTATTACAATTTTGCTCAGGGACTTGGTATCTATTGGTATGTGGATGGAGATATTCCGGATACCACAATTAATGCGGATGTAATTACTCCAGGTCTTTTAAATATAAGCAATGAACGAAAAGTTCTTGACCAGGAGACCATAGATAATAATGTGTTACCATATTCATATAAGTCTTTGCCGGTAGATATTAATCCGGCTACGGAAAATATTATTCATGGTACGGGAACAGTTGATGATCCTTTTGTAATTGAAACAGAGGGACAGCTTTTAAGTCTCTATCTTGCAATTAAAAATAATGGAGAGACTGCCGGAAAGGATACATGGTTTGTAGGAGAGACCAACGGAACAGGGTATGATGAAGATGCCCCACAGACTTGGACTGGTGATAATATTCACAACTATGTAACCTGGGAGACGACAGATACAACAGATAACAGAATCAATAAACTGGAGTATCTTAGAACTGCCCGCTATGCTATAGTTGATGACCTAGATTTTAGTAATATATCCACTATATTTAAAAATTGTGCCAAGAACTTTATGGGACTAGGTTCACCTACTTTACCATTCTCAGGTGAACTTGACGGAGAGTATGTGTTTGATAATACAACGATGAGGGCAGTAAAAACTGATGGTGTAACCCATAGAGTGATACTTAGTGGTAGTGACACCCAGAACTCTTACGGAGTAGGTCTTATTAAGTATGCTAATGGTGTTAAGTTATCGAATCTGGTTATTGAAAGTCCAAAAGTAGTTGTACTTGACGATAATCAACAGGTTATCGGTTCCGAATACACATCTTACAATATGTTTAACAATAATTTATCCTTCTATGGTAATGCCATAGGATGTGTAGTTGGTGGAGATAATATTATTGATAATGTTACTGCCAAGGGAATGGTAAAATCAGAAGGACTTAATGTCAACATGAAGCTGGGTGCACTTGTTGGTTATGTTCAGGAAGGAACTTTGACATTTACCAATATGCCACAAGATGCCTTTAAAGATTTTACCTACAGATATTACGACTCAAATAAGAATATGTTTGTTGATCGTTCAGACAGATACAACTATCTTGGGGGATATGTAGGAATCATTAACCAGTTTGCCAGTGTATGGATAGACAGTGATGAGTTAGAGAATGTGGATAAGGCTAAACTGTTTTCCTACAATGATGAAGATAATGCTATATTGTCACAATTATATGAAAGTGATTTTAACATTAATCTTATAAAAAAGAATATAATTGATGGTCAGGGTGAGCGTACATATGTACTCAACAGACACTATTTTGATGATATTGAACAGAATAAGATAGTTGTGGATGGTAATACAAAGAATGGTTATGTATGTCATCTTCGCAATGAAAAACAGGTATTTTTGATGAGCATAGCCCTTAATTGCGGTTCTATGTCCATGAATACAGGCAATAAGACTATTATGATTCCTGACAATGAAAATGTTTACTTCTACCCTTACAATTATTATTCAAAGACCTATAAGTTAGGCAGTGATGATGTGACAAATTATTATCCTGCAATGTTATATTATTACTTTGATTTTACAGGAGCACAGGGGTCCAGGGATGCCAATAACAATCTTCTTACCAAGGAAGAGAGTGGTGTAGGAGCTATTGTATATAAAAGTAATGGAATAAGTATGTTAAATACCTTTGATAATACTTTAGGTAATCATACAAGCGAGGATGGAATTACAAGAGTAAGTGAGGAGGGCAACGACTATACCACATGGCCTTTCAGAACTACATTTATTCTTGAAAATGAAGCTAAAGAAACATTTGATTTTGCAGCCAATGAACCGGAATTTCGTGGAATTAATCCGAGAAATAAATTTACGACATATACATACAGATATCCGTTAACCTTCTTTGGTAATTTCGATGGAAATAACAAAATCGTACATTATGAGTTTAACGAAACTACCACAAATCTTGGTGTAGGTTTCTTTAATGGATTCTTTAGTACCGACTATGTTACATATTACAATAGAGATTATGAGTTTATTGTAAGAAATATGAATCTTACAGGAAAAATAACTGTTAACAGTAGTACTTCTTCAGGAAGTCCGACTTTCTGTGGTGCACTTGTGGGATACCATAACACACGAAAACCATGGACTTTTGAGAATATTGATGTGTATGATTTCAGTATTATTAATAATACTGAAAAGGGTTACACCTATATGGGAGGACTTATAGGCGGTAACACATATACCAACTGGTCAAACAGTGGTAACGGATGGAATATAATCAGTATTAAAGCAGTGGACTGTACTGTGGGAGGCCATCCTACCAGTTCGGACAGCCCTAGAGTGGGTTTGAAGAAATACAGTGTAATGCTGGATCAGAATAAGGGTACAGGAAGAGCGGGAGGTCTTATTGGAACAACCAACCACTGTTATATATACGATACAACCGTAGATAATGTATTTATAAGAGGAAATCAGACAACTTTTACTGACAATACGGTGGGAGGTCTTTTTGGAACATATGAGAACAGAGGTAGACATAACAAACTTGAGAATATAACAGTATCAAATGTGTTTATGAGTACGGTCAGAGGAAATGCTGGCGGCCTTATAGGAAGAGTGTATAAGGATTCCGGAGCTACAAGTACATATCCTACACTCTCGGCAAAGAATATAACTCTTAACGATAACAGTATAACTGTCACTAATGAGAATTACAGTGATAATTATGCCGGACAGTTAATCGGAAAGATAGATGGAGGCCAGGAAATCCATGATATAGGTATACTTGATCTTAAGATTAATTACACAGGCAAGAGTGGTGTGAAAAAGCCTGCAAATGTATGGAACAATACAACCTCTACCTCAGCTCCTAACTTAAAGAGTGAGTACTTTGTAATTAATCAGATTAAGGATATTGAAGAAGTTGAGGAGCGCTTTGGTGTAACCGGTGGTATCACAGATACTTCTGATACGGATGAGTCAAGAAGATATGCTGAACTGATTGCTACTAACACCACTAATGCATCAAAAGAAAAGGAATTTGTATTCCTTAAGCCGGATGGAACTCCGATAGACTTAGTTCCTGATAACGATACTGATGATGACTATATGTTACTTGAGTGGAATTCAGAAGCAGGAACAATGATGCAGGTTGTAAATGATGTTCTTGATGTTCTGACGGATGGAACAGGAAAGCTTAACAGTACAACCAACAAGGATGCAACGGGAAACACCAATGACAATATTACAATTGAAGCTATACCAATGAGAATTACCCAGGATGGAACAGCTGAGGAATATGATGGAACGGCTGCAATTAGTGCTGTTAAGGATGCAGACGGTAATTTTGCAATAACCAGTAATGGATTTTATGATAAGTATGCAAAGACAGATATTAACGGTGATTACGTACCTGGAACATACACGCTTATTAAGATAACTTACCATGTATCATGCTTCGCATCTAATATCCATACTACAAAGAATCAGGAAAATGCGGATAACGGATACTCAGAAGTAATATATATTCCATTCATGGTTAGTAACATGATTAATGTGGAATCTTACAGAAGAGTTACTCTGGGTGAAAATTATGATGAGCAGTTCCTTCACAATTTAAGAAGTATGTCAATAAATATAACAAAGGACAGTTCATACACTTTGTATGAAGAACTTCTTTATAGTAAGAGCAGACTGGCATTTATAGACTCTCAGGTTTATTACGTTAAGGAATTTGTACTGGCTGATGAGAAACCGGTTATTCCAAAAGGGACAAAGCTGACTCTTGTGGATGCTACGGATGATAAGACCCATACTTATTACTATGAAGTCACGGAAAATGCAAGGACATCTGTAAGACTCACTGAGTTTGTGGATGAAGAGGGAAATCACTTTAAGGAGAGGGATATTTCTGATGAGGACAGTCTTAACACATACTCAGCTAAAAAGTATGAGGCAATGCCGCTTAACACCGGTAATCTGGGTAAGAAGAACAAGAGAGGTATTGAGAAGTTTATTGTGTTTGTTGACATGACAGACATTGTAGATAAAACAATTACACATATCTCAAGTGGTGTAACACAAAGAGAGAGTATCTGGGAGCCTGCAATTATTGATGCCGGATATTTTGAAACTGCTGACCTTGATGAGATACAGAGTCAGACAGCACTTGAGGTGGTGACAAAGGATGTATTCCATTTCATTCAGAAATGTAAGACAGAGTTAAGAACTTACGATGGACGTACCATTAAGTTTGTTGATGATTCGCTCTCATTGGAGGGAACCATAAGTAAGATTTCAACTCTCAAGACAGGAATATCCTTTACCAATGAAGCTTCAGATACATATTGGGATTACATAAAGGGTGTTAATGATGATAATATAACTCTTCAGGATTATGCTAACCAGAATAAATATGTGGAAGTGGCAATTTCTCTTGTAAATGACAGAGACGAGAGAATACTTCTTCCGGCTGGAACAAGGGTTAGATACAAGGGTGTACAAAATTATGAACCAATAAAAAATACATCCAATGTATATTATTACAAGGAGAGCACATCAGACGGATATTCTCTGATGACCTTTGATAGTAACAAGACGGATTCCATAGAGATTGAATTTGATTTTGCATATGCAAAAATGGAAAATCTTCCTGCAGGTACCTACAGGCTGCTGTTTGAGCTTTTAAGAACAGACAGTGTCCAGTATCCAATGGGTAGCGAAGTATTGGATACGGAATATTCAGGAACTATTAAAGTTGATGCATCGGCAGAGTTTGGATTCAGTATATCTGATTATGATAAATCAAAGCTGGTATTTAACAAGAAGATGGATGAAGGTCAGTACAGTCTTGATTACAACCTTAAGGTAAACAGTACTTTTGACAGCAGCATATCAAGTGCTAAAGAAGTATTTGTTGAGTATACACTATACAGTAAGGCTTATAACGAGACGCAGGGAGATACGGAATATATAAGCTACAATGAATCTATCGGACATGGAAGTGATGTGGCTACGTTACATATTGATACTGACAGTATCGCAGCAATGGGATATGACGTAATTAAAACAGATGATGATGGTAATGTAACAGAAACTGTTGCTACCCATACAGGAGAACTAAAGGGAACAGTTGATATTACAGGAACAGATGATAATGCATCTGTGGAGGAACAGATAATTGTTATTCATGGAATACCGGGACGTCAGACAGATGAAAATACAGGAGAAGTTACTGATGAGACTCCTCTTAGCATACCATTTACACTTACGATGCCACAGGATGTAAATCCTAACAATTATAAGCTGATGGCAAAGCTGTATTCGGTAGGACGTGCAGACAATCCGGAAGCCAGTGATTTTGTAATATTTAACATCTCTGATATTAATATGGATTAGTAACAGGATGAATTTAAATATAAAAGAAGGTATTATATAGTTTTTATGCGGAAAGGGGCAAAGGAATGGAAAGAAAGAAAAGAGTACTTAGAAAAAGACTGATAACTTCCATAATCATGATATTCAGTCTTGTGGCACAGATGTTGCCGGTTGGGGTTGTGCTTCCGGGTTTTGAAGGTGCAACAAAGACTTATGCAGCAGCAGGAAAGAAAATAACAGTCGAGATTGCTGATTCAGCGGCAGGTGCAGGATTATCTTTAGAGAATATAAATAGCCTGCTGGTAGGCGATTCTGGAGATAATCTCAGTGATTCAGGGGTTACGCCTACTAATGTGGATGATAAGCTTGTATACCAATTTGATGAGGAACATTCCGATTTTACATGGGCTAACTTTACGTATGTTGTTGATGAAGACATAATTGATGATATGTCGGAACCTAAGGAACTTCCTGACAGTACTGATATAAAAATTGTATTAACATTTGATGATGAAACAGAAATGTTTGTGCTCAATGCATCAGACAATGGTTCAGGTGGCAATAATGTAGTATCTTATGCAGGAACTAATGTCTACTATCAAAACCTTGATACTACATCCGGAATAACAGTAGAATCAGATGTATATGCAAAGTTTTTTACAGGTACAGGTAATGAAGCACACACAGAAGTTGTTGCCATGTCTTTGTTGAACAATGGTATATTTAGGACTCAGGTACCGGAAGATTTTTCAGAAAACGAGGATACCATGCCATATACGAGAGTAGCATTTTATTCTTCTGAAAATGCACTACCTGCTGATTTATTGTGTGATTCCGGCACCGGATATACTTTAGGAGAAGATGACTATTATAAGGGAACAATTACCCAAGGATTTGTAGTTGATAATGATGAAAAAAATTATAATACTGTTATTTATAATGGTGTATGGGAAAAGTATGAGGAAGCTGGCGCCATAACAGGCAATAGTTTATATATTTACTCTAACATTCTTAATGAAATTGATGCTCTGGGCAGTAGTGATATAGGATTGTATGTAAACGGAAGTAAAGTAAACACTGTTGAAGAAGTATATGATAATCAGACTAAAGTCTATAAGTTTGCTATGCCTGAGGCAACTGGTCACTCGGTTATTTCATTTGAGGTTAATACTGAGCAGATAAAAAAGAGATACAATTTTACCTGGGATGATTTAACCAAGAATCAGCTTGCAATCAATGAGGAAAAAGCAACTGTTGCAGATGTATTTGCTTATAACAGAGACTTGTATGTAGATACAAATTTATCATCAATTACAAGTAATGCGTCAGAAGAAGCATATGCCTTTCCTTTAACAGACAGCAGTGAAATATATGCATATGTATATAGCACCAAAGAAGGGGTGGATGGCACATATGTGTCTATGAGCAGATTGGGTGAAAGCAGTATTTATAAAACTGATACCCAGGTGTCAAGTAATTATGAATCTGTTATTTTCGCTAATGGTATTATTGCTGAACTTGAAAATAAAACCATAGAAGATTTTAATTCATATGGGTATAATCCGGGAATGACATCTCTTATAAGTATACCTTCAACCTACAGTGAGCCATGTTATTACCTGGATAGTGGTGATGACTGTGTGTACACAGGCGAAGCCAGAGGAGGTTTCTTTGCTAATTATGATGCAGACTATATCAGAAATGTGGAGCTTGCCAAGTCTGCATCTGTAAATGAAATTGCAACGTCTGAATTTGGAGATAGTTCTTTAGGATATTTATCTTCAGATATATATGATTATTACAGCGATTATGAATTAAATGGGCATGCAAGAAACACCTACAGTGCTAATAATGATACAGTTTATTTTGAAGCATTGAATAAGGCTTTAACAGACTATTATAATTCAAACGGTATTTCGGAAATATTAAATGTTGGTACAGGTTCTGCAGTGTTGTCGGCAGCTAATATTGCTCCGCTTTTCAATCTTAATTTCGTTACACCGGCAGATGCTAATACTGCTAATTCCTTAAAGACTATATTGGGTAAAAGATACAAAGATGTAAAATTCCCTGTGCAAAGAGGAAATCTTTCTAATGCCATTAACCAGTTGATTTCCAGCAGCAAGGTTGAATATAAATATTTCAACAGTTCTGTGGACAGTATTACCCTTAATCGCAATACATCTTATACGGAAAATGGAACACAGCCTGAGTATTTCTTTAAGAAAAATGATGGTAACGTCAGCAATGGCTTCTTCCCATTTGACAACAGCACAAATGCAATAAATAATAAGAAATTTAATTTTGGATTTGGTGGCGAGATAAATGTAGAATTTCAGCTTACATCGGATGGTACGATAACTGATTCTGAGGGTAATGAAGTTCCTTTGGAATTTATTCTGGCAGCAGATAATCAGGCAGTTGTTTATCTTGATGGTGTTGCGTTGTTTGCAGGAGATGGAAAGATTGATTTTAAACAGAAGAAATATACTTCTGATGGAACAAATTACACATCATTTGAGCTGGCAGCAGTGACAAATCATACGATAACCATTAAATACCTTAATATTAATACTACAAGTTCAAAGTTATTCTTCGCATATAACTTTAATGATGTCATGGTAAAGAAGGAAAGTTCGGTTGTTGAGTCAAATGACATAGCATATGGACAGAAACTGTCGGACATTTCCCTTAATGATGATGTGTTTGTTGGCCTTGATGGAGTAACTCCTGTGGCAGGAAGTATTGCATGGCAGACAAGCCCTGATACATTGGCAGACAGTGTGGGGGATACAATAGATGCAGTGTGGGTATTTACACCACAGAACGAGCAGTTATCGACGGTCACAGGAAGTGTAAGTCTTAATGTGGTTAAGGCATCGGTAAATATCGAAGCTCCTACCATAAGTGCTGTTGATTATGATGCTACAAAGACACTATCACAGCTTATAGTTCCATCGGATAACATAAATGGAGCGACAGATGTAAAGGGAAATGTGTGGACAGTTGGAACGGCAGCTTATAATGGTCAGAGCCAAACTGTCAAAGGTACATGGATATGGGCATGTAAATTAAAGGACAGCGATTATCAGAGCGAGGCATTTGCGCTGCCTTACGCTGAATATACAGATCCGGTACTTTCAACTACGGGTACCAATAAAAACACAATAGTATTTATTCCTAGTGAATCAGGAAAATACAATGTATCAGCAAAAGAGGTTAGCATTACTGTTAATAAGGTATCGCCACAGATTACGGTAGTAACACCGCCGACTGCATCCCAGATTACTTATGGCGATATTTTAAGCAGGTCTACTATTGATAACAGCGATATAAGAGTTGTTTACAAGGACACAGATACAGTAATAGCCGGTACATTCCAGTGGCCAACGGCAAATCAGAGTATAGCTATGACCACTATTGGAAATAATTCCGTTAGTGTGGATTTTGTACCAAATGATAATAATTACAACAGAGTTAACAATGCCGCAACCATTACAGTGGTGGTAAAGGGTGCAGTTGCTAAGCTTAAAACTGTTCCGACTATAACTCTCACCTATGGTGATCAACTTCAGAATGCTACTTTTGAAGGAGGCCTTGTTAATAACAGTGATGATGTGTCAGAGCTTACAGGAACCTGGAGTTTTAAGAGTCTTACAGAGGCACAGAAAATATCAAAACCTCAGGTGGCTGACAACGATACAGAATATGATGTGGTATTTAAGGCTGAACATTATGAGGATGTGGAGACCACAGCTAAGCTGCATGTAAATCCTGCACAGCTTACATTGGTAACATCACCTACAGCAGCAGATATTACATTTGGATCATATTTATCAGCCTCAGCAATATCAGGAGGAAAGGTTGTAATTGCGGGAGAAGATGATGAGAGTGAGGAAGATGACATTGTTGTTGAAGGTAACTGGAGTTGGAGCGATGTGACTAAGCTTCCTAAATATGCAGACAGTAACTCTACGGAATATGATGTAATATTTACACCGACAGGTTCAGCAGCAGAAAATTACTCACAGGTTACAACCAAGATAAAAATTAAGGTCAATAAGGCAACACCTACGATTGAAAGAGTGCCAAAAATTACAACAGTCTATGATGCCTCTACAACATTAGCAGTTTCGGGAAGCAAAACATATGTGGATAATGGTCTGGTAACATTTACAGAAGGAACAACAAAAAAGACTCTTTCCGGTACATGGAGTATAGAAGATACAACATTGATACCGTCAGTTTCCACGACTACGGTAAATGTAACATTTACTCCAAATGATACATCTAACTATAACAGTGTCAGTGCAGTTGTTGCTAACCTGCAGGTATCACTTGCAACACCGTATCTGAGTACTGCCCCGACTGTAAGTGCTGTTCCTTATGGTACTGCAATATCAAATTCTCTTCTGACAGGTGGAAGTGTATTGGCAAAAGAGAATGGAACGGCAATAGGTGGTACATGGGCATTTTCGGCTGATGATATAGGTAAAGTGCCAACGGTTGCAAGCAGTGGTGAAACTGAATATACGATTACATTTACACCATCTGATTCGGCAAATTATACTAGTATAACAACAGTGGTTAAAGTAACGGTTAATAAAGCAGCCCTTACGATAAATACAGCACCGGCTACAGGAGAGATAACTTATGGAAAGACTTTAGCAGATAGTACATTTAGCGGTGGAGAAGTTGTAAATGCTGTTACAGGAAGCAGCGTAGCAGGAAGCTGGAGCTATAAGGCACCTGCAACAATCCCTGCAGTAAGCGACAGTAATACAACAGAGTATATAGTAGTATTCACACCAAGTGATACTTCAAACTACAATGCAGTAGAAGGAAAAGTAAAGGTAACAGTAGGTAAAGCAGGACTCACGGTTGGTACTTTGCCAACTGCGGGAGCAATAACCTATGGACAGACATTAGCAAACAGCACATTAAGCGGTGGACAGGTAGTAAGTGCAGTGACAGGAAGTCAGGTTTCTGGAAGCTGGAGCTACAAGACACCTGCAACAGCACCTGCAGTAAGTGACAGTAACAGCACAGAATATATATTAGTATTCACACCAAGTGACACAGCTAACTACAACACAGTAGAAGGCAAAGTAAAGGTATCAGTAAATAAAGCAGGACTTACAATCA
>CACXFB010000055.1 GCA_902766825.1 uncultured Lachnospiraceae bacterium | reverse complement strand
TGAGCCACACCCCGTAATTTCAATCCGGTTAAAATATTTAATTATGTTGTCACATATAAGATTCGCTTGTCGCTCTTTTTTAAGAACCGCTCTCTCCGTGACGCATGGATTATTATATTATAGGCCGGATTGAATGTCAACTGTTTTTTTTATTTTTTTTAAATTTTTTTTTTACCGAAAAATCACTTCTAAAACAAGCCTTATGTGACCTAGAATCACTTTTTACAATTCTTCTTTTAAGTATTTAATAACTTCAACACAACTACTTTTATATGCAAAAATAAGGCTAAAAAGTAACGAAAGGAAAAATGTAAACATGCAATATAGAATTGCTGATTGTTTTGATAAATATATCACATATACATAACCATCTGTTACATATTTAAAATATTTGTATGCCATCATAATAGTTGCACTACTTATAACAGCAACAACTACGTTCATAAACATTACAAATAGTCCCTCAGTCAAAAACTGCAACATAATACTGCCTTTACCTGCTCCTAATGCTCTTTTTACTCCAATTTCAAATTTCCTTTCACTGAGCGCATTCAGGAATGAACTATATAAATTTACACCAAGCAGTACAAAAAGAACCATAGCTATTATGTATTTATTTTTAACTACTATATTCTTTTCCTTGATTGCTTCATTAATATGCATATATGCACTTGTTCTCGGCATGCCAAGATTCTCAATTAATTGCAAAACCATTTCAGGATTGTCGGTTTTAATTACAATATGTCTACTCTCTGAAGCACATTTCTCTAAAACATATCCATCAGAAATATACACCGGATCGCCAACACTACATTCTATCGGATTTCTATATTCTCCATCCGGTATCTCATACTTATCTACCACTTTGTATTTTTTTGTAAATTCTCCAAAACCCTCCCTTTCAAAAAAAGTCAGTGATATATACTTTTCTTCTCCTTGCGTCTTCTCTAGATAATCATATTCTGCTTTAGATACAATTGCTTCATCATTTTTGAGTCTTATTTCTTTTTTTCCGGCAATATCCACTCTGGTATTATATAAATAACCATTTTCATCATCTTCACCTTCAAACAACCCCCAAACATATTTAGGCAAAACAATAGCCTCACATTGCTGGCCCTCAATATTATTATCCACTAACAATTCGCTTATAAAATAATAATGCGTATTATCTATATTTTCAATTTGATCTATGAACATATTTAGTTCTCTGCTTTGTCCCTCTGATGTGCCTGTAATAATAATTTCCTCATCAGAGCCTAATATTCCGCGATATTTATTATATATATTTGAATCTGTGTATATCAAATACACCAGCATTACAGTAAATGATATAAGCACCGTCACGGAAAGTAACATGTAACTTTTTATGTTCTTTCTAACCATCATAATAGCATGACTAATCATTCTCATTTAACTTACCGCTTTCTAATCTAAAAATTTTATCAGTATATCCTGCTACTTCATCACTATGAGTTATTACAACAATTGCTCTTCCTTTTTCATTCTCTCTTTTTAATAATCTCATTACTTTTTCAGTATTATCTTTATCGAGATTTCCTGTAGGTTCATCTGCAATTATTAATGATGGGTTAAGCAGCAAACATCTTGCAATACCTACTCTTTGCTTTTCTCCACCACTAAGATATACAACCTGTTTATCCAGCAATCCTCCTAAACCTAAATCTTCAACTATCTCATCGAAATTCCCAGCATCTGATTTACCATATAATTGTGGCAACAATATATTTTCTCTACAATTAAGGGTTGGAATAAGATTATACGACTGAAATATAAAACCAATACACTCTCGTCTTAGTTTTGCATAATCATGCCCTCTTTTTATTATAGTATCGTTTATCCTGTACATCCCTTTATCATAATTCTCAATCAGACCAAGGATATTCATAAGAGTCGACTTTCCTGCTCCACTTTTACCAACAATACTCACAAAACTAGTGTTATCAAGTTGTAATGATACCTTATCCAACACCACTCTATCATAACTTTTTTCTATATCAGTCAGTTGAATATCAATCTTTTTTATCAATATTCTCCCTCCATATCTACACTTAAATTCTCAACATAGTTTGAATAGCCTGCATCACAATAAGTTCCTTCTTCAACACCGGTTATTCCTATTTCATCATCAGATTCATAATTTACATTTACCTGTATCTCAGCAATAAAATATCCGGCCTCATCAACAGTTCTAACATAGTAGTTTCCATCATTTTTCTTATAAACCGTTCTTTTATCCACGGCAAGAATATCTTTAAAAACTCTTCCTGTAAACAGTTTTAAATCTTCTACTGTTTCTCCATTCATATAATCACAATTTTCTATTCTAAGAACCACCAAAATTCTATTATCCACCATTGTGTTAGATACGCTCTTAACAGTAACCTTTCGTCCGTCCTCTAATTTCAAAGAATCATTTGCTTTTAATGCATCAGCAATCTTTTTCTCAACATAGCAATTAAGCTCAGGTTCATCATACGACAACACCTTCACAAATCCTTCCATCTCGTTTATCTCACATATAACTCCGTTGCATTGAGATACAATCTTTTTTCCATCGATATTAGCAATAGTTTGATTCTTATACACTTCGTCATTTTCAGCAACTATAATTTCAATATTGTGAGCCTTATCTGCTTCAAAAGTCATTTTCTTGTATGTACTGCTTTCAAATTGTCCATCTACCATATAATACTGTTCAATATCTTTGCGACAAACCATTGATATCTCGCCATATGCCGTTTCTCTATAATTATATTGCTTATCCTGCACATAATCTTCCATTTCATTTTGCGACAGTTTATACATCATAATCAAAGGCGTTACCGCAAGTACTACGAACACCAAAAAAGCAACAATTTTTACTATGAAATTTTTAATATTTATTCTATTTTTCATGCTTTTTCTCCATAATCTACCACATCAAACATTTTATTGTGCAAGGTATGTATAATAATAATCAGAAACATCCAATTTATCTTTAAACAATCCATATAACATCTGACTATCATATTTAGTATTACATAAAGCCTGTGTATGAGTAGAATATATTTTACCACCACACTCATATTCAACCTCTACATAATAATTTGCACTATAATTATATTTACCTATAAATTTTTCATCTTTTATAACAATATTCATATTAACAATGTCTCCCTTATTAATTTGAATATCGTCCCCTTTAGTCCATATCTGATCTATAATATTATCATCTACTTCATATTCAAAACTTACTTCATCAATATCAATATTCTTATCATTATTCATAAGCCTAATATCTTTTATAGTAACATTATCTGCAGCCTCTATCTCACCCCCGGGCAATAGAATCTCTCCCTCTTTATTAGGTTTAAAATTATAATCCATAATTCCAATGCCTAGAAAATTTAAAACATTTGAAACTACATCTTCTTCATAATTATCCACAAAAATCATCTTACCGATATTCAGATTATATTCTTTTCCCTTCACCGTAACTTTCATTTCATTTATTTCTTCGCTCTTAAAGCTATCCGTAACATTAAACTGCACCTTAAAACAGTTATCATAAAACTTAGGAAACATTTCATCATTCAAACTATCATATTGGCTATCAATTTCATTTGAAATCTTTGTAAACTCCTCCTGCTTACTAGAATCACTACTCATCTGTAATCTTCTTAGCAGCTCCCAATCAATATCGTTGTATAGCATACATATATTTTTATCAAATTTTTCATTAACAAAAAGTGATTCACATTTTAGCAAATCAAACTGGTTAGATGTTTCTATTTCAACATTAACATCGTCTGCATTTAATTCCTCTTTCGATAATACATGAAATACAATTGATGCATTCATAGTAATATCTTTCAATATTTCCTGGTTATTCTCATTTACACATAACACATACTCTCCATCTTCAATTGAACTTGGCAACTGCGAGAAATAATCCTTACTTTCTTTTTCCTTCTCATCAGATATATGTGAGTCATTATTTTTCTTTGTGTCTTCAGAATTATTATCCTTAGAGCATCCTACTGCGCATCCCAATATTGTCGCCAAGGATATTAATGATATACAAACTATTTTATTTTTCATACATTATCTCCTCTTTCTATTAACTAATAAAGGCATGGTAGATACTACACATATACCATGCCCATTTTTTAACGTTATATTTTTTATTTTATACTTTTTTCAAATGCTGCTGTTTTCTTGTAATAATCGTCCATAGTCATTACCGTTATATAATCACTATTTTCAACCGGAGCATATTTTAAGTTTTGATCTTTTTGAACCTGATACCACCCAGAATATGCATAAGTACATCGCTGATGTTTTATCTTGACCTTTCTATTAAGAATTCCAACAAAACCATAATAAAATCCACTAGGTGCAGTCTTGTCCACTGTAATAGAAGTACCAGCTGAAATTTGAGCTGTAACAGAATCTGATACTGTGTAATTATATGAAAAACTCGTTTCAACTATTTCTGAAAGTCCAAATTTTGTAGTTGCAGAAAGCGAACTAGATGAACCATGTGTTACACTTTTCGAACTTGAAACAGATATAGTTCCTGTTGTATAACTCTTTTTTTCAAATCCCGGTGTAGCAATCCTTTTATAATTATTAGATGGTCCTGTTGATATTGTTACTGTAAATACATCATATCCTGTTCCATTATTTTTATAAATTGTTTTTGTCTGACTACCAGCAAATGTAGGCTGTGCCATTCCAAAAACCATACTACAACTCATTAATAAAACGCCAATTCTTTTTGTAATTTTTTTCATTATAATCTCCTTAATGTAATTTATTTAGGCTGAGCTCAACATCTATATTTTAACATTTCATTTTTTTGTAGTCAATGTTTTTTTATATAAATATACCCTTTTTTCAACGCCATGCTTACAGTTTATGTGCATTATATCCATTCCTGTATATTATTCAATTACTAAAAAAAATAGCTATCCACATAATATAATGATATGATATATAAAACAGACACAGTAAAATGTATAAATTCACTTACCGTGTCTAATTAATTACTTGTTATTATATATAATTATTCTACTTCAAACTATTATTAAACACACTTATTTTTTTCTTATATTCTTCACTAGTCATCGCCGTAATAAAAGTACTGTACGATACAGGTGCATACCTCAAATTTTGAATTTCTTCAACGTCGTACCATCCACTGTAATTCTTTGAACATCTCTGGTGTTTTAATGATACCTTCCTATTAAAATCTCCAACATAAGCATAATAAAGCCCATTAGGAGCTTGTTTATCTATAAATATCGTAACACCATTTGTTACTGTACATTTTTCAGAATCAGAAACACTATAAAACAGCCTGAATCCCTGATCTTGAAAATCCCCTAAAGAAACCTTTGTTTTTTTTGAAAAATTTTTTGATTTATAAAACGTAATATCCTGTGTTCTATCAACAGTAATATTTCCAGAAAATTTATTCTTTTTCTCGAATCCTATCGCATTTACTTTTTGTAATTACATGTCAGCCCTGTAGATTCTCAATTTCTACTCCTTCGTACAAAAAACTAACACTGCCTGCTGCACTTCCAACAGGTTCTTCTTAAATTCATATCCCACAAAATATTCACTGTCAATTGCATCCGCAGCCACTTCTTCTCCTCTGAAAAAAGGAGGGCAAGGATTTAACACAGCCCCTTTGTTAGCTTTATTCATCAGTTTAAGACTCACCTGGTGATCTTTAAAATCAGATAGTATACCTGACGGAAATGAATCCGTACAGACTACATCCTTTCCAAGTATTGCTGATTCAATATCGTTATTTACATTAACGCCATCCATCTCATATCCTTTTGGACAACACTGTGTAAAATCAAGTTCCATGACTGTAGCTGCCTCTTTCCACGCAAGACCTATATTGCACTTTCTTCCGCAGAAAAGATATTTATCTCCAAGGAAATTACTCCTTATTTTAGACAATGAATACAAGTCACTTAGCATCTCGCAAGGATGGTTAACATCTGTCATTGCATTTATCACAGGAACGCTTGAATACTTTGCAATCTTTTCTATTAAACTTATGTCTCTGTGTCTTACAACAATTGCATCTGCCCAGTTGTTAAGATAGCCTATAACGTCTTTAATATCCTCTTTTTTATCTAATGTCTGTGGCGCAAATAAGATAGTTTGTCCGCCAAGCATATGTATCCCCTTCTCAAAAGTTACCCTTGTTCTGATACTTGATTCGGGAAAAAACATAACTACAGTCTTTCCCTTAAGACAATCTTTATACTCTCCCGCCTTAAGTGCATCAGCTATTTCAAATATCTCGAATATGTCCTTTTTTTCATAATCCGTTAGTCTTATCAAATTATTCATCTTTATATCGCTCCTGTAAAAATAAAAAAAATGGCAAACTGTTGGTCTGCCATGTAAGTATATCACAAATATTTACTTAAATCTTGCCTTATTTTATATCTTTTTAAACGAAAATACTGCATCTCCGTAATCATCTACTTCCATAAGAACCCATGTAGGCACCTTTGGAAATTGTCTCGGTCTTGATATACTGCCGGGATTAATTACGGTCAGTCCCGGCATATCCTCGCGAAACGGTGTATGTGTGTGTCCATACAAAGCAATATCAGCCCCTGCTTCAATTGCCGTATTAATAAGCCTTTCCATTCCGTAATTAACACCTTTTAAATGTCCATGTGTTATGTATATTGTATGGTTACCTATGTACAATATTTTTTCTTTCGGAAATGATGAGTAGGAATCACAATTACCTGATACGATGTCTATAGGGCATGGAACAAGATCAAACAGTTCCTTTTCGCTCATCTGTGAATCTCCAAGATGAATCATTCTGTCAAATGGTCCCTCATTTTCAATTATCTTCTTAAGTCCCGTTTCATCGCCGTGATTATCACTTACAATAAGTATTCTCTCCATATGCTAACTCCGTTATTATGCGATTACCTTATTTTCAATAAGTATGTTCTTCATTGTTGTAAGTGCTTTTCCTCTGTGGCTTATTGCATTTTTCTGTTCAGGTGAAAGTTGTGCTGTTGTGCATCCGTATTCATCCACCATAAATATAGGGTCATATCCAAATCCGTTCTCTCCGGCTTCTTCATAACCGATATATCCTTCTATAGTACCAAGGCATGAAAATTCCCTGGTATCCTTACCTGCCCCACCAGCCACACATGCGATGGCACATACGAATCTTGCTGTTCTGTCTTCTTTTTTTACACCTTCAAGCTTATTTATTATGTAGTTATTCTTAATTGTATATGAAGTGTCCTCACCTAAAAATCTTGCAGAATATATTCCCGGTGCTTTGTCCATATAATCCACCTCAAGTCCGGAATCATCCGCAAAGACAACATAATTATCTTCACCGATATTTTTAAGCTCATTTGCAACTGCTCTGGCTTTTATAAGTGCATTTTCCTCAAAGCTCTTGCCATCCTCAACGATATCGATATCAATTCCCGCTTCCTTCATAGATAGAATTGTAGCATCAACATCATTTAGTATCTGTCTTATCTCTTTCATTTTTCCTGCATTACCTGTTGCAAATATTATCTTCATCATTTTCCTCTTTTCTGTTATTTAACATAACTGTTATCTGTTAAAAATGTCCAATCTACTTGTTATCTGTTTCTTTTGGCTTTTTGGGTGGCTTTGGCCCCATATACTGATACAGATAAGTCTTCATCATTCCATTGTAAATCTTACGGTTCTTATCAGCTTTTCTTCCCATGTATTTTGGCGCATCTTCATAACCTGTGATCATAAAGCATGACCATGAATCTAGCTGATTAAATTTGCGTCCAATCTCTTCATACAGCGCCGGCATAGCCTTCTTTTCCTCAAGTCTTTCTCCGTATGGAGGATTGGTTATAATAAATCCGTACTTTTTAGGATTGCTTAACTCGCTGAGCGGACGCTGCTGGAAATGAATATACTGGTCCACCTCAGCCATCTTGGCATTCTCCCTGCAGATTCTTATCATCTGATCATCAATATCGTATCCCTGGATATTCATGGTCACATCAGTCTTAACTAAATCCGTAGCCATATCATTTACCCTGTACCACTCCTTCATAGGAATAATATTTTTCCATTCTTCAGCGATAAATGATCTGTTCATTCCCGGTGCAATATTAGCTCCAATCATTGCAGCCTCTATAGGAATTGTACCGCTTCCGCAAAATGGATCCACAAGAATTCTGTCTGCCTTCCAAGGCGAAAGAAGAATAATTGCCGCAGCCAGAGTCTCAGTAATCGGAGCCTTTCCGGCAAGTTTTCTGTAACCTCTCTTATGAAGAGATACACCTGATGTATCTAATGTCACGGTAACTTCATCCTTAAGAATATTAACTCTTATCGGATAGCTTGCGCCCTCCTCGTTAAACCAGGTCACATTATATTTTGTCTTTAATCTCTCAACTATAGATTTCTTAACAATTGACTGAATATCAGACGGGCTGAACAATTTACTCTTTATAGATGTAGCTTTGGTAACCCAGAACTTACCGTCAATTGGTATGTAACGTTCCCATTCAAACTGCTTAATTCCTTCAAACAACTCATCAAAAGTTGTTGCCTTAAACTTGCCTACCTGAATAAGAACACGCTCAGTAGTTCTAAGAAACATATTTGCAAGACAAATGGTAGATGCATCTCCAAGATAAGTTATCTTACCATCCTCTACAGATTCAATTTCTATTCCCAAATCCAATAATTCTCTTTTTAATACTGCTTCCATTCCAAAATGACATGGTGAGACAAGCTTCATATGTAACCTCATTTCCATAACAGTGGTCTTCGTCTATTTTCTTCCCGAAATATAGTTTCTAAAGCCACCGTACAACGACTTTATTCTTAATTTCTTCAATTCTGTATTATATAAGTCTTTACCTTTCATTTCAATATAATTTATAGTCATTCTTGCAAGCTCATAACTACTGTCACCAAACCTGCAGTAAAATACGATGTATTCACAGCCATCATTAACGGCCTTTTGCAATATCTCTTCTATCATATTATCTGAATTTAATATTGAAGAATAATTATAATTATAAGCGTTCTCAATGTGCTCATTTATATAATCTTCGTAATCTCTGATATCAATAAGACACACCCTCTCCTCCTTTAAAAGTTTCTTTAATTCCGAACCTGAAATGAATATATCAAACATAAAATTCCTTAGATAATTCGTTATAATATTCTATTTGTTTACCCCAAATTTATGCCTGAAAATCCATTAAAAAAGGGGACATAACATCCCCTTCACCCATAATACTACCCTTTATAACATATTACTTTGAGCAGTCCGTCGCTTTATTTGACGCTTTGTTTTTAGAACAGTTTGAAGAGCTTTCATGTGGATTCATGCTACAGTTTCTGATTGTATTACAATCACTTGCTGTATCTGTAGCCATATTCTTCATTGCTGCTTTTTTGCAATCGCTATAACTGCTCTTTGCCTTTTTCTTGTCCATAAGACACCTCCAATAATTATTTACAATTATAGTGTGTCATTAACTTGTTTTTTTATGCAAAAAAATTCAGACTTTTTTGAAAAAAGGTGTTGCATTATAAATAGTTTTATCATATAATATGTTCGTGGATGAGAGTTCCCCCTCATATGGATTCTCATTCACTTATATAACCCCTTATTAATTATTTATACTCCCCTCAATGGAAGGTGCAGCTCGCTGCACCTTTCTCTTTTTGTTTTTATTTTTTGCTTTTTCTAATAGATTTTCGAAAGGTGCAGTGAACTGTACCTTCTATTATCATGTAAATTTTACCTTATTTAGTATTATAAACACACAAAAAAAACTGCACCAAATTGGTACAGTCTGTGTAAAGCGTGTGTGAGAAGATTCGAACTCCCGACCTTCTGATCCGTAGTCAGACGCTCTATCCAGCTGAGCTACACACACAAATATTAAAAAATTGCACTTTACAGTGCAACCGACAAAAAAATATGCCGGCGACCGGAATCGAACCGGTACGGGAGGTTAGTCCCGCAGGATTTTAAGTCCTGTGCGTCTGCCAGTTCCGCCACGCCGGC
>CACXFB010000054.1 GCA_902766825.1 uncultured Lachnospiraceae bacterium | reverse complement strand
TTCGGATCACGTATCCAACTGCGAAGAGTCACCGGCTTTATACCAAGGTACTCAGCAGCTTCATCTAAACTAATGTAATTATCATTTATAATCTTATCCATATGAACTCCTCAAAATTTTACCAACAATATTCATACTACACCTTTTAAAGTATATCGCCCAATAATTAACATTTCAATATAGTTTATTGTTATTGGGTTATATTTAGTTATATAAGTAGCTCGTTGATGTATCATATATAATCTTCATCAGTTAGCTTTTGTAGCATTTCTCTAAAGTTCGATTTTGAGATCTTAAGCTCCTGCCCACACATCAGTCTCTCAACCCTCGGATAAGCATCAGATTTCTCAATTTCTGCAATGATACTCCCACTATCTGCTTTACCAGGTACACTATGTGGCATAGGTCCAACTAATACAACTCTATACTGAGGAGCATACTGCATTTTTCTAAAGTCATACTTCTTTGCATCATTATAATCCAGGCAGAACTCGAAGCGTTTTTTATCAATGCCGAACTCCTTACCTATAGATGCCAAAACTTCTTCCTTTACTTCTGTTCCACCTACAACAACGATTTTACCATCCTTGTAAGTATCAAACTTATTTGCACCACCAAGCAAATCTGATAATTCAAGTAATTTTAAAAGGTCATCTAGTTCACCGGTTCTATTTACTCTTGAAAGAATCTGTAGCATTTTATCCGGTAGCACTTCCATGATAGCATCTTCAAGTTCTAATAACTCCTCGATAGACAACAATTAGTCCACCTCCCCGAAAATGCTCTTCAAATCATTCTGAGCTTTTTGAATCCTCTGCTGTAAAACCTTTATCTCATCCTGTTTTGCTTGGTACTTATTCGCAATTTCATTTTGTTTTTCTATAGACGGACATGGAACAATAAGTTTCTTAAGAGCCTCCAAAGATATCATAGGCATTGTCGCACCTACAACACTTTTCTTAAGAACTGCTGCACCAACCTCACTATCGAAAAATGCTTTTATAAAATATGGATTAACCTTCTTTTCATCCAACTCAATGATAAAAAGATTACCACTTCCTAGGATCTTTTTGCCTTCCTCTACCTCAGCAACTGCAACTTTAAATGGTGCTCCATTTTTTGAAAACAAAAGATTCCTATTACCAATGCAATACCTATCATGTCTAGGATCGATCTCTTTCAAATATGGTAAGTCCTCAGAAATCATTCCATTCTGAATATTGGAAAGCATCAAGTACTGAATATCAGTTGGTTCTTCAGATACCATTTCATCTAATGCACTTGCCCTAAGAGGAGCACCACGTGTAATACGCTTGATTAGACTGTCAAACTCTACTCCATCTTCAATTTCAATTTCCTTTTCAAGATATCTCAAAGGATTAAGCACAAATTCATTCTGCTTAAAAGTATTAAAGTCAACTGTATAAGCCTCATCGCCCTCATCTTTAAGCAAGAAAACAATTCTCTCAATATCCTCATCAGTAATGATAGTCTGTCTTCTTCCTTGTGTACAAAGATTAGTTGCATCAACCATTCTTACTTCTGTATTATTCTTGCTAAGCACAATCATAGTTGTAGATATAGCAGTAAAGTCAAATATCCTTGCTGGAAGTGAAATTACAGCCTCTACAAATCCATTTTTTATGAAGTACTCTCGTATTTTCTGGTCAATGCTATTCCACGTTCCACCATTAGTCATGATTGCTACAGCCTTACCATCATCTGCAATATGATCTAAAAGTAACGCATTGAAAATCCAGTCTGAACTAGTAGTTTTATTGATTTCTGGCATTCTTTTTGAAAGTTCCATAAAATAATCAGACTCTCTCCAAATATCAATAAGTCTTCTTCCAAATGGATAGTTAGAAAAAATCTTTTCAAACTTTTTATCGCTTGGTATTTCAAACATATCAGCTTGCTTTACTTCTACATTATCTGCAAATAATTCAGCCCTTATTTTTGAGATTTCACAATAATAGGTGTTAATCTCTACCCCAAAGATAGAATTTTTTTCATAATTCTTAGAAGCAAGAGTAATAAAATCTCCATTGCCACTACCAAAATCCGCCACGCTTTCATTCTCTTTAATATCTAAAACCTTTAATGCAAGCTTAGAAATAGATTCTGGTGTTCCATACTCCGCAGTTCTTCTTCCTGATAACTCTCTAGGAAATACCAGCATATAAGAAAGAAGATCATTTTTTGAAAATGAGCTAGCAAGTTCGAGAGCAACCTGAATATTATCTTGTGTAGCCCCTTTTACAAACATGGCTCTCCGCTCGGAAATGTTCTCCTCAATGAATACTAATAACTCCGCAACATCTGCAATATTATTTTCTTGAGCAATAAAAGCAGCATAGACAAGTGCAAAATCCAAACCCTGTTCAAAGGAAGTTATTCCGTGCATTATTCTTCTCTCAATCTCTCTCAAAACATTAGAATCAATCTCTCCAATAATTTTTCTATATGACATATTATCCTCCTTTGGTTATCAATAGCCATTTCGTATTTGGTGATTTTAGTGTAACAGCATTTTTCTTGGTTGTCAATAACCAAATTCGTGGTTTTTAATAACCAAATTGTTTTTCCTATATTTAGACATAAATTTAGAGGCCATAGAATAAATCTACGCCTCTTTTTCTCTATAAGTATTATTTAAATTTCCCTTTTTCTCTGCCTCTAGCACCTTTTTTTACTATAGGATTTCTCATAGGCATCCAATCTCTAGCCATTCCAAACATCTTAAGCTTTACAACCCACTGCTCCCAGGTATCATCCATATGGGTAACTATAAGCTCTCTGACATATATATTCGCTGGAGACGGGTAGCTATAGGACATCCTGCTCTGTCTAGAAAAATCTCCGCTTGATATGGCAGTAAGCATAGCCCCTTACATAGAGCAAGTGCCGTTCCTTTCTCAATATTAGGCTCAAGATTATTCCTATAACCGCTGATGCTATCTGTACTTACACCAGTTCTTCCTTGCAGTTCTTCAGCTGTAATCTTTTTCGTGGCCATAAAATAATTCCAAGAATATTCAAAATCACATCATTGATATCGAAGGCACGTCCAAATACTAGCTGCAATATTTCAATCGACAGTGTGCAAATGAATCCGGCCAAGAGTATTCTTTATGCTTGGCTTCTTTTTTGCAAGTGAATACAAGATACCAAATGGTATGAACATTAAAAGATTACCAACAACCTCGCTATTTATTTTTCTCTCTTTGACATCAAACATACCGTCTCCACGTGCTCAGTCATTGGGAACATGTCTGTTGCCACCGCTCTTATCGCCTTGTATCCATTGTTCGTCATGTATTTAAGATCTCTTGCAAGGGTGTTAGGGTCGCATGATACATATACGATTTTTTCAGGCTGTATTGAAATCATGCTGTCCATAAATTCAACGGTGCTTCCCGAGCGGGGAGGATCCATAAATACAACATCCGCACTGTCCATGCCTGCGTACTGGCGCATAAACTTTCCGGCGTCATTGTTGTAGAAATCGATATTTTCAATTTTGTTCATGCGCGCATTCTTTTTTGCATCCGCAATTGCGTCGCTGTTAAGTTCAACACCGATTACTTTACCGGCTTTTTCAGATGCAATTATACCTATTGTTCCTATTCCGCAGTATGCATCTATAACGGTCTCTTTTCCGGTAAGCCCGGCAAACTCTATTGCCTTACCGTAGAGCTTTTCTGTCTGGACACTGTTAATCTGGTAAAATGACTTTGATGAAATCTTGAATCTTTTGCCGCAAAGAATATCCTCGATGTAACCTTTGCCGTACATGTTGATTTCACGTTCGCCAAGAACCATGCTTGTCTTTTTGTCGTTGATGTTCATGACGATTGTGGTAATCTCGGGATGCTCTTTTAAAAGTGCTTTCACAAAATTATTTTTTGACGGGAAAATTGGTGACGCCACAACCAGCACTACCATTATCTGCCCTGTTTTATGTCCGCATCTTATAAGCACATGTCTGAAAAATCCGTAACCGGTATCTTCATTAAAAGTCTTTATCTTAAATGACGGAAGCAGGCGTCTTATTGTTCCTATAATCTCGTCAGCTTTCTCATTCTCGATCAGGCATTTTTCAACCGGAACAACTATGTGCGTGCCTTCTTTGTATACGCCGGAAATGATGGTGTTGTCTTTTTTGTGTGCAAATACAGCGTGTACTTTGTTGCGGTAATGAAACGGGTTGTCCATTCCGATAATACCTTCAACTTCACAGTATGGTTTTAAAAGCTTCTTGACCATATCGTATTTCATATCAAGTTGTTTTTGATAATCGGTATCGATATATGAACAGCCTCCGCACTTGCCACTTACCGGACATTTGGAAGCCGGAGAGTATTTTTTTCCATGAATATTATCATGTTTTTTTTCATGATTCCTATCATTTTTCATATCAAATTTCTTATCGTATTTCTTATCATTTTTCTTATTATTTTTCTTAACATTTTTCTTCTCGTTCATACTTTTCATTCTCCCATAAATTCCGGTATAAAGCTTTCATCCGCTGTTTCCATATCCTGAACAAATCCGTTCACTATACCGATATCCATTGCATATTCCACTAATCTTTTATATTCTGCCGGGTATAATCTTCTGTTAATCTCAGGGTAATCCTTTACATGTGGAAGCGGTGTGTACTGGCTCATAATGCTTATGTAAATGTCTTCACCAAATCTGTCATGAAGATATTTTAACACTTTTTTTGAATCCTTTATATACCCCGGAAGCATCAGATGGCGAACAATGATTCCTCTTTTAATAAGTCCGTTCTCGTCAAAAACAGGGGGTCCTGTTATCTCAAACATCGCATCAAGTGCATCCTTTGCAACATTAAAATAGTCTTTTACCGCCGAGTATCTTAATGCCATTTCATTATCAGAATATTTAAAGTCCGTAAGAAATATATCAACATATCCTTTAAGCATTTTTATTGTCTCTACGCTCTCATATCCTCCGCAGTTATATACAACCGGAATATTAAGTCCTCTTTGTCTGGCAATATCCAAAGACCTGATTATCTGAATTGTATAATGTGTGGGAGTCACAAGATTAATGTTGTGTACACCAAGATTCTGTAATCTTATGAATTCATCCGCAAGCTCCTCTGCAGTAACCGTCCATCCAAGAGCATTCGTTGACACATTGTAATTCTGACAGTACACGCATCTTAGATTACAACCACTAAAAAAGACTGCCCCGGACCCATTTGTTCCGGAAATGCAGTCTTCTTCCCACATATGTGGTGCACATCTTGCCACCTTTATATCCCATGACACGCCGCAAAAACCATTACGTTCATTTCTGTCTGTATTACATTTTCTTGGACATATCGTGCAATTTTTCATCATACTTCCTAATCAGTCTCTTTCTTATCCTTATCTACTTTAATCTGCAAAATTATCAAAGCAAGGAATATTACGACATTCAATGGATATTTTATTATCATAATAACCGCTTCTTTGTAGCTTAATCCATATGCGTACAAATGATCACTTCTAAATGCACGATACATAGTCTGCAATGAACTTGACATAAGATTAAAGAAGAATCCTCCACCTATAGTTGCAAGTAGTATTATTCCGATTGTAGAATTTTTAATTCTGTTTGTAATACATAAATAACCAACTATGAATGCTACAACTCCAAAGATATAATACATTGCAAATCCCGGATATGAATAAAATTCCATTTTTGACATATACGATGTTGCTCTTTGAATAAACTGATTCATATAATCATATGCGAACAATAAATATGTTAACATTCCGAAAAGATAAGGAAATGAAAATGTATCTTTTGAATTATTCGCTATAGAGCCCACAAGTACAATTCCCATACTGGTTAATGTCAAACCAACAATTTCAATAAGTCTTAGCGTATTAAATTCTTTGTTGCCGCTTGCCAGAATAAAATACACAATTCCAAGCAACGTACCGATAATACCTATAATTGCTACTGCAACCGAGGTTGCATCTTTTTTTTCATTACTTGTAGCCATCGCCACTACCTCTTTCATTACTTAATTTTTTAATCCTTTATTATAATAATAAATAATAGATTCTTTTTCAATGTCTAATATCACTTTAAATCATTTATGATAAGGTTCATTTTTCATTATTCTGAAAGCTCGATAAATCTGTTCTAATAGAATAACTCTCATAAGCTGATGCGGAAATGTCATTTTTGAAAATGACAACTTATAATCAGCCCTGTCCGACACCTTCTTTGCCATTCCAAGTGAACCGCCTATAACAAATGTTATTTCACTTTTACCGCTTATTCCAAGGGTTTCGATTTTTTTTGACAACTCAACCGAATCGAGTTGTTTTCCTAATATCTCAAGTGTAATAACATATGAATCTTCTTTTATCGCAGCAAGAATTCTTTCGCCTTCTTTATTCTTAATTGCTTCATTTTCCGTATCCGATGATCCGTCAGGAGTCTTTTCATCCTTTAACTCCACAATGTTAAGCCGGCAATATCTTGATAATCTTTTTGAATATTCATCAATTGCCTGAGTATAAAATTTCTCCTTTATCTTCCCTACACACACGATTGTTATATTCATTTTTTTCCTTTCCGTTTAAATATGAATAACTTTGTTCACACTTATGGTAATTTTTATCATCTATTTATTCTAAATCACATATTTTTAGGACTATAGCCCTATATTGTTTAATAAAAAACAAACAATTTTACGAATAACCTCTATTAATGAAAGTTTACAAAAAATTTTTTTTTCATACATACTTTAAACAAATTTATTCTATATACTAATAAACAAGAAAACAAGTTATAAGTTTTTCACTCTCTCCCTAAAAAATAAAAATCAGAATGGTACAGGCTCTCACCTGTACCATTTTTATTTTATGCACTCTTTTTTGTTACTCGTACAAATCTGATAATATTCTTCTTAACATCCAGAATATCAAATATATAACCTTTATATTCTACTGACAACTTCTCGCCTTCTTCAGGTATTCTGTCAAGCTGCGATACTAAAAAGCCGTTAAGTGTGTCATATTCCTCTTCGTCAATCTCAAGTCCTATTGCCTGCTCAACATCCTCAAGTGATGACAGACCTCTCATTAAGAATGCTCCGTTTGCCTGTTTAACAATAAACTTTTCGTCGACATCATATTCGTCCATAATATTACCGACTATCTCTTCAAGAACATCCTCAAAAGCAACTATTCCCGCCGTCTGTCCGTACTCGTCAATTACGACTGCCATATGATTTTTACTTTTTTTCATATCATTAAACAAAACATCTATATTCTGAGTCTCGGGAACAAAGTTAGGTTTCCTTGCAATATCTTTTAAAGTCTTGCCTTCATACTCACCACTGATATAAAGTCTTGCCATATCCTTTATGTTAAGAATACCTATGATATTATCAATATCGCCTTCATACAGCGGAAATCTCGAAAAGCTCTGATCCAACATAAATCTGTACGCATCTGCAAAACTCGTTTCACAATCAACCGCCACAATATTCTTTCTGTTAGTCATAACATCTGATACTTCTTTTTCATCAAATTCAATGATGTTAGAAATCATCTGAGCTTCACTTGCCTCTAACACACCCTGCTCATGTCCTTCATTTACGAGTGAAATGATTCCTTCTTCTGTTACACTTTCCTCAAGCTCCTTTGGATTAATTCCAAATAACTTAATGATTCCTGCAACCGTTAACTGCATAAGAGCGGTAACCGGTCTTAAAACTTTCATAAGAACAAACATGATATGAACCATGTTATAAGCTTTCTTTTCCGGATTTCTCTTTGCAAATTTTTTAGGAATAAGACTGCCAAAAAGCGTAACAATAATAACCATAACAATCAGTCCAAGAATATATATAGCATATCTTATGATGACGTCCCTGCTGTCATTAACGAAAGTAAGCTTTGATATAAATCTTCCGAAAATGTCTATGTAAATCATACCGCACATAACACTTACTGAAGTAATAATCAAATCTATGGCATATGTATAGCGCTCGGATTTCTCAAGCAGCTCTAAGAGCATTAAAGAATCCTCATCGCCTTCATCCGCCTTTTGTCTTACTTTAGATTCGTTCAAGTCATTAACTGCGGCTTTTGCATTGGTTATTATCGCCTTTACAATTAAAAGAATTAATAGAATTACAACTCCTGCTATGGGGTTAACCTCCATCGTATATCAGCATCCTCCTTATGTATCAAGTGCAAGGCTTATAAGCAGTGCTTTATCTATCTTTTTAAGCACACCTTCATCGAGATGACAGACTTTTTCCTTAAGTCTGGTCTTGTCTATTGTTCTCACCTGCTCAAGCAATATTACTGAATCTTTTACAATCCTGCATTGCCCTGATGAAAGCTCCACATGTGTAGGAAGCTTTGCCTTGTTCATCTTGCTTGTAATTGCGGCACAAATCACTGTCGGACTATGCCTGTTTCCAACATCATTCTGTATTATGAGCACCGGTCTTACGCCGCCTTGCTCTGAACCTATTACAGGTCTTAAATCACAATAAAATATATCCCCTCGTCTGATTGTCAACTTAACTCACTCTCCATAAAGATTTGTTTAGTCTAAGTATCACCAAAATTATATTTTATATTCAGTATTTTCAGACAGGTATCTATCATAAATTATGAATCATATGTTTCGTCGTAACAATCCGTAAAGTCCTGTGTTCCCCAGACTTTGTTGTGTCTGTAGAATACTCTTGGCACTCTCTTGCTTATATCACATACGAATTCATAATTAAATGTGCCTGCAAGTGCACTTAATTCCTCAACAGAAATAAATCTGTCCATATCTCTTCCCAACAATGTTACCACGCTGGAATAATCAGCCTCTTCAATCTCCGTGATATCAACCATAAACTGATCCATGCATACCCTTCCGAGTATTGGCGCAACTTTTCCTTCGATAAGTACATACCCCCTACCTGAAAGGTTTCTTGGATATCCATCCGCATATCCAACCGGTATTGTGGCTATTCTTGTTTTTCTGTCGGTTACAAACTTTCCTCCGTAGCTTACACTTACCCCGGCATCCACCTCCTTGATAAATGAAATGTGTGAATGTAATGACATTGCCTGCTTAAGAACCAGTCTTGACTTGTCAACCTCTTCGCTCGGATAAAGGCCGTAAGTAGATATTCCGCTTCTTACCATATCAAAATTTGCTTCCGGCAAATCTATAATTGCAGCTGAATTAGATACATGCTTAGTCGGTATATTAATTCCTCTTCTCTCTAAAGCCGCAACAAAATCCGTATACCTTTTTAACTGCATTTTCGTATACGTTTTATCAGTCTCGTCAGCTTTTGAAAAATGAGTAAATATACCTGTTATCTTTATACCGTCAAATCCGCTTATTCTGACAATCTCATCTACGCTGTCATCATCCGTCTTAAAACCTATTCTGGTCATACCGGTATCAAGTTTAATATGGATATTTGCAACCTTTCCCAAACTTGACGCACATTTTGATAAAAACTGTGCCTGTTCTAATGTATATACGGCCTGAGTAATGTCATTTTCAATCACATCTTCAAACTGCTCTTTTGCAGTATATCCCAAAATAAGAATTGGCTTTTTGGTTGCATTTTTTCTGATTTCTATTGCCTCATCAATATTAGATACTCCGTATGCATCGACTATTTCATCTATGCATTTTGCAATTGCAACAGCACCATGTCCGTATCCGTCAGCCTTTATAATTGCCATAATTTTAGTGCCATTATTGATTATTTTTCTGGTATTTGAAATATTATCATATATTGCGTCCAGATCAATATCTGCCGTCACTCTGTAATACTTTTTCATTGTATGCCTCTTTAATTTTATATTTTACCTATTTCTTCAATTAAATCCCTTGGTGTAAGTGAGAACATACGATGCTCTTTTGCATAATTATCTGCTGCCAATCCATGCACAAACACACCCGAAACACCACTTTGCATGGCATCAAGTCCCTGTGCGGCAAATGATGCAATTATGCCCGCAAGCACGTCTCCGCTTCCGCCTGTTGATAAACCATTGTTACCCGTTGAATTAATATATACCTTTTTGCCATCGGTTACAACTGTTTTTGAATCTTTAAGAACAACAATAACATTGTTATCGTTAGCATACTCTTTTGCAACTTCTATAAGGGACTCTTTTATTGTTGTCACGGTTTTACCGCAAAGTCTGCTCATTTCCATTACATGAGGCGTAACTATCGCACCGGTAGGAACTGCAAAATCAGGCTGTTCGGATATGATATTTAATGCGTCTGCATCGAGTAGCAACGGACAGGTTATATATCTGCAAAGATATTTCATCAGATTAACTGCTCCTTCACCGGTTGATATTCCAGGTCCCGCAACTACCATATTTGCCCACGATAGCTCTCTTACAAAATTACTTTTAAATTCATTAACACTTACCACATCCTTATACCAGTCATCCGGATAAGTGCAAAGAATTGCCTCAGGGAGAGCTGTCTGAATAATTGTTCTGTTAGATTCACACGTAAATATTTTCACAAGACCTGCGCCCGCTTTAATTGCCGCATGTGCACAAAGCACAGCTGCACCTGCCATATTCACGGAACCAGCCACCACAAGAATTTTACCGTAATCTCCTTTATTGGAATCGCTTGGTCTTAAAGGAAGGATGTTATCCAAATCCTCGGTTCCAAGAGTATATATTTCATCCTCATCCGTATTATCCACATATACCCCCGGATAAAATCCTATATCAGCTACTGTAAGTTCACCACAATACTCACATCCCGGTGAAATCACCTGACCTATTTTTTTATTACCGAAAGTTATTGTATAATCACACTCTACAGCTGCTCCTAACACGTTGCCATTATCCGTTCCGATTCCGGACGGCATATCAACCGCATATACATGACACTTCTTTCCTTTTCTGGTCATGCACTCTTTTACGCTGTTTATCTTATTGATAGCATCCATGTATTTGCCATCAACATCCCTGTTAAGACCAATACCAAAAATAGCATCTACTATTACATCATATTCATCATTTGGAATAATGTTATAGAATTCAATACCCCATTTAATAGCAATTAATTTATTCTCTCTGTACAAATTTGATGCCTTATCCTCATTTCCGATAAGGGACAGCATCACCCTGTATCCTCTGTCTTTAAGAATTCTTGCAACACATATTCCGTCGCCTCCATTATTGCCGCTTCCGCAGACAACAAGTACACGACATCCCTTGCCTTCTCTTTTTTCAATATTTTTAACAACCTCAAGAGCTGCTCTTTCCATTAAAACTTCTGCTGCGAGTCCGCACTCCTTGATAGTAATTTCATCAATGAACTTCATTTGCTTAGCATTGTACAATTTCTCCATAACCACACCATCACTTTCGTATTTAATCCATCTTCTCCGTCTGTGCTACGGCAAATGCTGCCGCCATACTTTTCTCATCTGATATAGATACAATAATTGACCCAATATTAAGATTATCTGCTATTTCCTTAGCTTTATTATAAAGAATTACATAAGGTGCACCGGCTTCATTTCTTAGCACCTCAATGTCACTTGGTCCAAATCCCGTAAAACCTGTTCCAAGTGCCTTTGCTACAGCTTCTTTTACGGCAAAATTGCCCGCTGCACTTGATTGCCTTTTATTAATTATCTCTTTCTCTCTATCCGTAAAACAGCGTGTCAAAAAACCTTCTCTAAGGCAGGCTTTTTTCACACGCTCTATCTCAACTATGTCTGTTCCAATTCCAACTATCATCTTAGTCTCCATCACCCTTAAGACACTTTATCAGACTTTATTATTACTTCCCAGTCTTGCAATTATATCGGGCCCATCCAAATCAAATATTTCCATAAGATCCGGTCCCATCATATCATGCATATACGCATAAATCGAAGCATTTTCCGATTCTTTTTCCTGTTTTGTTATTATCTTTTCTTTTAATTCATTACGTATTGCTGTAACCCACTCATTGATATCTTTTATCATCTCATTATTATCAGTCATTCGCTCATAACAGCAGTTGATACTCTCGATTATTAGCTTTATGTTGGCATCCTCAATCTGCTGCGGTAATGTCTCTTCAAGCTCTTCCTGCATCTTCTCAATCTGATTGTTAATGTCATTTAATGAGTTTTGGATATTCTGCATTCGCTTGTTTCTCTTGTTATCCTCTTCTTCAGCACCCACAACTTCCATCTTCTTAACAATTTCCTTCATGAGTTTTGACTTTTCCTTGGAAAGCTCATTGATACTGTTGTTGTATTCACCCTGCTTTTTTATAAGACTCATAAGGTTGTCTTCCAACTTTTTAAGTTTAGGACCTTTAGCCTCGGATGGAAATAAACTATGCCATTTCTCATCAAGAGTCACAATTGGAAGTCTTTTTCTTTTTAAAACTTCCTCAAGCTGGGATTCATTTTTTCTTTTACCTTTTTTTATAACAAATCACCTCTTTGTTTTGCGTTGAGTCTGTACGACAGTCGCATAAGGCTTTCTGCCAAATGTACATTTTCAACAAGGACATCATCCGGCAGCAACAGATCCGTCGGCGCAAAATTCCACACTGCCTTAACGCCCCATTTTACAACATCGCTTGCAATCTTCGGTGCATATTCCTTCGGTACGGTAATTGCCGCTATACTGATGTCTTCTTTTTTTATGAACTCTTCCAACAAATCAACTTTATAAATCTCTATTCCACGGACACGCTTTCCAATCTTACTTACATCATTATCAAACAATCCTTTGATAATGAATCCGCGTCTCTCAAAATCCGTATAATTGGTTAATGCCTGGCCAATATTACCGGCTCCTATGATAACCATGTTATTCTTTTTTTCAAGGCCAAGTATCTTTCCTATCTCTTCATACAGATATTCAACATTATATCCATATCCCTGCTGTCCAAAGCCTCCGAAATTGTTAAGATCCTGTCTTATCTGTGACGCTGTCACATTCATCTTACTGCTAAGCTCACCTGAAGAAATTCTCACTACATCATTCTCCAGCAAGTCACCAAGATATCTGTAATATCTCGGGAGCCTTTTGATGACAGCGTTAGAAATCTGTTTTTCCAAAACATATCCCCCTGACATGATAATTCGCTATTTTTCATTATAAGTAACGCAAAAATAAAAGTCAATTAAAGCATGACAGAATTACTACATAATGGTTGCACATTGTTGCCTAAATATTCATTTTATGCTAACATTTTTGTTGCATGATTTTACACAAGGAACGGAGAACTGTATTATTATGATTCTTTCATGTCAAAATATTAGCAAAGCTTTTTTGGATACAAATATACTTAACAATATATCTTTCCAGATAAATGAACGTGACCGTCTTGCAATTGTCGGAATTAACGGTGCCGGCAAATCGACACTTCTGAAAATTATTGCAGGGCAGCTTTCTGCCGATTCAGGTCAGGTCATTATTCCAAACGACGTAACCGTAGGTTATCTTGCACAGCATCAGTCACATGACTGTGACGAAACAATATACGACGAAATAATGAGCTGTTTTAGCGAGGTTATGAAATTAGAGGAAGATATCCGCCTTACTGAGCTTAAGATGAAAAATGCATCCGACAGTGAGCTTGATGAACTCTACAAAACTTACGCACGTCTCACACATGAATTTGAAGTTGCAAACGGTTACTCATGCAAAAGTGAAGCCGTGGGTGTTCTTAAAGGATTAGGTTTTAGTGAAGATGATTTTGACCGTCCGGTTAACTCTTTATCAGGTGGTCAGAAAATGCGTGTTGCGCTTGCAAAGCTTCTTCTTACCAAACCATCACTTATGATGCTTGACGAGCCGGTTAACCACTTGGACATGCAGTCTGTTGCATGGCTTGAAGGCTACATAGCTTCATATCCTGGCACTGTAATAATCGTTGCCCACGACAGATATTTTCTTGATAAAGTAGCAACTAAAGTTCTTGGGATTGAGAACGGCAACGGTTATCTATACACCGGTACATATACGGACTTTGCCAAGAAAAGAGCTTCTGTCAGAGAAAATGAACTTAAAGCATATCTTAATCAGCAGCGTGAAATAAAACATCAGGAAGAAGTTATTGAAAAGCTCCGTTCATTTAACCGTGAAAAGTCAATTAAGAGAGCAGAAAGCCGTGAGAAACTTCTTGGCAAAATGGACGTTATTGATAAACCTGTAGAATTTGACGCATCCATGAAGATACGCCTTACACCATCATGTGTCAGTGGTAATGATGTATTATCCGTTAAGAACTTATCAAAATCATTTGACACCAATAACCTTTTTAATGATATAAGCTTTGAGATAAAACGTGGTGAAAAAGTTGCAATCATCGGTAATAACGGAACAGGAAAGACAACCATTCTTAAGATGATCAACGAACTTATCTCTCCTGACAGCGGCACAATTACTCTTGGTGCCAATGTATCAATAGGATACTACGATCAGGAACATCAGGTTCTTAACGATGACAATACTTTGTTTGAAGAAATATCCGATGAACGCCCGGACATGAACAATACAAGTATAAGAAATGTACTTGCTTCATTTTTATTCACAGGCGATGATGTATTCAAAAAAATATCAGCCCTGTCAGGTGGTGAAAAAGGCCGTCTTTCACTTGCAAAACTTATGCTTTCGACATCTAATCTTCTGATACTTGATGAGCCGACCAACCACCTTGATATTACATCCAAAGAGATACTTGAAGACGCCATCAACAACTATGAAGGCACTGTCCTTTATGTATCTCACGACAGATATTTTATCAACAAGACAGCGACACGCATCCTTGATCTTACCGGAAAAACAATTATAGAATATATAGGTAATTACGATTACTATGTTGAAAACCGTGAGCACCTTGAATCAATATATTTATCGGGCAATGACAGCACTGGTGCTTCACCTACTGACACTGCTGATTCTTCTACCATTTCCGATTCCAAAAAGGATTGGAAGGCAGGTAAGGAAGAACAGGCACGTCTAAGAAAACTTGCAAATGAAATCAAAAAAACTGAAGAAGAAATTGAAAAACTAGAGACAAGAAATTGTGAGATAGATGAACTTCTTGCACTAGAAGAATATTATTCAAATCCACAAAAGCTTGTTCCTTTAAGCACAGAGCGCTCTGATAACGAAAAAAGGATTGAAGAGCTTTACGAACAATGGGAAGAGTTATCGTCACAGCAATAGTTTTATTCAAAAAAAGTTCACCGGCCGCACACTTAGCTGCAACCGGTGAACTTTTTATATTTTTATTAAATTATATCTACACAAGATCTTTTCCTGTAAGGAATTTGTATCCCTGAAGATACTTTGCTATTGTCTTATCAACGATTTCCTGTGGAAGAGTCCAGTTATGGTCTTTGTTAGCCTTTAACCAGTCTCTTGCGAACTGCTTATCAAATGATGGCTGTCCGTGTCCAGGCTCATATCCGTCTGCAGGCCAGAATCTTGAGCTGTCAGGTGTAAGCATCTCATCACCGATAACAATGTTACCGTCCTCATCAAGACCAAATTCAAATTTTGTATCTGCAATAATGATTCCACGCTCAATTGCGTAATCTGCACACTTCTTGTAAAGTGCTATTGTATAATCACGAAGCTTTGAAGCATACTCTTCACCTTTACCTGGGAAATACTTCTCAAGGTGGGCAACACTCTGCTCATATGAGATATTCTCATCATGATCACCAATCTCAGCTTTTGTAGATGGTGTGTATATAGGCTCAGGTAATTTATCTGATTCCTTAAGTCCTTCAGGAAGCTTTATTCCACAAACAGTTCCATCCTTCTTATAGCTTTCCCAGCCGCTGCCTGTAATATAGCCTCTTACGATACACTCGATTGGGAGCATATTAAGCTTCTTGCACATCATGCTGTTACCATCAAACTTTGGCTGTCTGAAATACTGCGGCATCTCATTAACATCAACAGTTATCATATGGTTAGGAATGATATCTTCTGTCATATCAAACCAGAACTTTGATATCTGGGTAAGAACTGTTCCTTTTTTAGTTACTTCATTATTAAGAATAACATCAAAGCAACTGATTCTGTCTGTTGCAACCATTATGAGACTATCACCATTGTCATAAATCTCACGAACCTTACCTTCCTTGATAGGCTTAATTTCATTAGTACTCATCATTTTACCTCACTTTACTACATGATATTGGTCTTATCTGTGACATTTACATTATATATTATTTGTCCAAAAACGCAATGATAATATATATACATTTTTATTGTGCATCATCGTCATTAGTTTGTTTCATAATCACAATCTTACTAACGGAAATATCTTTAAGGATATCATCTTCAACTTCAATGTTGTCGTAATATACTTTAAATATTGCATTTTTTTCCAACGATAACTCTCCAAATGTTGATTTCTTTAACTCATGTTTGTCATTGTAATAGTATACTTCCAGATTTTCATTGAAGCGTATTTCCTGCCATTGTGTAATGGTTTTATTATCATATTCAAAACTCTCTATCAAACAGGTAACGTAACCATCGTTTATAAAGCAATACTTTGCTTCCAAATAATTATCGGATACTGTCGAATGTTCTGAACTATTTTTTCCAAAACTATCAATAACTATTATATCATGATTTGTTTCTCCCAAATCAACTTCCACTATTCTATTGCCATCCTCTTTCGATGACGAAGAATCAGCCATTTGACTTTTTCCACCTAATCCATGTAAAGCACTGTTAACGGCCAAAAATCCAACAGCTACGAACGCAAAACACGCTGCAACAGTTGCGACCTGTTTTATTGTCTTATTTCGATGCCACTTAGGATTTCTGCGTCTGTCAACCTCTTCTAGCATATCATCATCAATATCATTAAGTGCATCAATAATTTTTTCCTCAATCATAATTCTCACTCATTTTCTTATTACTACAAATTTCTGACCACGCCTATAAAAACAGGTATGTCATATTTCTTTACTATAATCTCGTAATAATCGGGCAGCAGGTTGCATCTTAAAATATTTATTCTCTTATATGTTCCATTCCCTGGGCTATTATGTTGTACACATGTTCATCTTCCAATGAGTAAAACACTGATTTTCCAACACGCATACTTTTTACAAGCTTGTTCTGCTTAAGTATCTTTAGCTGGTGCGATACAGCAGATTGTGTCATGTTAAGCTCTTTTGCAAGGTCGCATACGCAAACCTGACTTTTAAACAACACAAACAGAATTCTGATTCTTGTAGAATCACCAAATACCTTAAAGAGTTCTGCAAGATCATATAATTCATTTTCATCCGGCATTCCACTTTCCACAATCTCAAGCAGATCCTCATGAATCTGATTTACTTCACAACACTCTATCTCTTTTAAATCAGCTGTTTTCTTCGACATAACTTTCTCCGTTTCTGTTATATCCATCTTCTATTGTTTGCATGTAATTCTGATAACTTTTCACAAACAGTACCCTTATCGCGTTAAGTACCGCAAGAACCATAACTCCGACATCCGCAAATATAGCAAGCCACATATTAGCCATTCCAAAAGCTCCAAGTATCAGACATAACACTTTAATGCCTATTGCAAAATAGATATTCTCGTATACTACTCTCATACATTTTCGTGATATTCTTATAGCCTTCGCAATCTTTAGAGGATCATCATCCATAAGTACAATATCCGCCGCTTCTATTGCAGCATCCGAACCGAGTGCCCCCATTGCAATACCTATATCGGCTCTTGCAAGTACCGGAGCATCATTTATTCCGTCTCCGACAAAAATAAGATTCTCTCCTTTTTTCTTTTCCATAAGAAGCCTTTCAACCTTATCTACCTTGTCACCCGGAAGCAGTTCATAATACACTTCATTTATTCTAAGCTGCTTAGCAACTTTATTGGCAACCTCTTTTGTGTCACCTGTAAGCATTACTTTTCTCTCAACACCGCACATATCAAGCTGTGTCATTGCCTCTATCGAATTAGCCTTTAATCTGTCTGATATAACTATATGTCCGCAGTATCTGCCATCTATAGCTACATGAACTACCGTTCCGACAGAACGACAATCTTTAAAGGAAATGCTTTTTCTCTTCATAAGCTTTGCATTACCTATAAGAACATTCTTATCGTCTACATTGGCACTTATACCAAATCCGCTTATCTCCTGTACATCACTTACTCTGCTTTGGTCAATTTCTTCTCCGTATGCTTTTTGAAGGCTTTTACTTATAGGATGAGTTGAAAAACATTCAGCATGTGCTGCGTATTCAAGAAGCTTTTTGTTCTCCATATCGCTATGGTGTATTCCGCTGACCTCAAATACCCCCATTGTCACGGTACCTGTCTTGTCAAATACCACACAGCCTGTCTTTGACAATGCTTCAAGATAATTAGAGCCTTTAATAAGAATTCCCTGACTCGATGCACCACCGATTCCTGCAAAAAAGCTGAGCGGAATACTTATTACAAGGGCACACGGACAGCTTATTACAAGGAAAGTCAGCGCTCTGTAAATCCATGTTCCAAACTGCGCATCAGCACCCATAATAAATTTTGCAAACAAAGGTGGCAGCAGTGCAAGAGCAAGAGCTGCGTAGCACACAATCGGCGTGTAGTATTTTGCAAATTTGGTTATAAAATTCTCCGATTTAGATTTTCTAAGCCCTGAGCTTTCTACAAGTTCAAGAATCTTAGATGCCGTTGATTCTCCAAATTCTCTGGTCGTCTCTATCTTAATTACACCGCTGATATTAATACATCCACTTATAACTTCACTGCCTTCTTTGGCATCTGTAGGAATACTCTCACCTGTAAGAGCACTTGTATCAAGTGTTGTATCTCCATTAACTATTACACCGTCAATAGGAATTTTCTCACCTGGTCCTACAACAATTATTGAACCAACTTCAACCTCATCAGGATCAACCTTCTCTACCTCACCATCTTTATAAAGGTTGGCATAGTCCGGTCTTATATCCATCAGTTCACTGATATTTCTTCTGCTCTTACCGACAGCATAGCTTTGAAAAAGTTCTCCTATCTGATAAAAAAGCATAACGGCCACACCTTCACTGTACTCACCAAGCAAAATAGCCCCTATTGTAGCAACTGCCATAAGAAAATTCTCATCAAACACCTGATGATTAGTTATTCCTTTATATGCTTTTCTTAAAATATCATAGCCGATAACAAGATATACAGCCACATATAACACAAATGAGATATATTTATGGAGTTCAAAATCATTATCAATCAACAAAACTACCGCATAAAGCACCATTGTTAAAATGATTCTATAAAGTATAATCTTCTGCTTTCTGTTCATATATAAGCCTTTCTAGAAAAATATCTCACAATCATCTTCAACTTTCTTGCAGTTCTTAAGTACAACAGGCATAACCTCTTTAGGATCTGCTCCTTCTTCAAATACAACATTCATCTTAAGAGTCATAAAATTAACAGTTGCATCTGCAACTCCTGCAGTCTTCTTTGCTGCCTCTTCCATCTTGTTAGCACAGTTTGCACAATCCACTTCAATCTTATAAGTCTTTTTCATAATATCTACCATACCTTTCATAATATATATAATTACTCATTTCTTTTCGTGAACATATGAGCATTTGTTCATATGTTTAATTTTATTATATCATTTATTTCTAATACGTCAATTATTTTTTTGAAACTAACAGAAAGGCTGCAACTAACCTGTTAAAGTTAATTGCAGCCTTTCAAAATATCAGTATCCATACTATAAAAAAACTTATAAGCTGTTAAAAATATTTATGCAAAGCATTTTCCGGTCTGTGGCACAGTATTCTCCTTTGTATCAGGAATTACTTCAAAGCCTGCTATTATTCCGCCTCTTTGTGCGTAATAGCTGCAAAGACCTGTACAATCCGTTATTGTAATTCTGCAATCCGGGTACTTCTGTCTTACTGCATCAGCTAACATGGCAGCACCCTTTTCATTCTCACAATGTGAAATATCCAGTCTCTTGCCCTCAAATCCGTGTTCATCCATCTGCTCAACAAAACCTGATATAGCTTTCTTAAGACCTCTTGCCTTACCTATAGCATCTATTATTCCCTGCTTTGTTGCTATTCCGAGAAGTCTTATTCCAAACACTCCCGCAACAGCCGCTACAACAGGTGTTATTCTTCCGTTCTTAGCAAGATTCTTTAAAGATTCAAGCGAGAACATAAGACATACTCTCCTAGCGTATTCCTCTACGTCTTCTACAATCTCATCAAACTTCATTCCTGCGGTAATGTCTTCTTTGATTCTTACTGCCATAAGCCACATCTTAGGTCCGGTTGCAAGCGAATCAAAAACATGAACTCTTCTTCCTTCATGTTCTTCTTCATACATATCCTTAGCCATTAAAGCTGCCTGATACGAACCTGACAAGCTTGAAGAAATAGTAATTACAAAAACATTCTGTGCATCACCAAAAGCTTTAAGCCAGTCTGCAACATTAGGACATGAAGTTGTTGACTTGCCTTCATATGCATCAAGATACTCAAGCATCTCTTTCGTATCTATAGAGCCATCATCAATAAACTCCTTCTCATCTGTAATTATCTTTAAAGGCACGGCTTCAAAATCTACTTTATCCATATCTGTAACATTAATTGATGAATCTGCTACAATCTTAAAATCTTTTAAATTCTCAAACATAATCTCAATCCTTTCCTGCATACCATAATATGTATACCAGACTTCTATTTATGCGGTTTCCTTTGTATATACTACATGGTTTTTAAAACCACGTCAATAGTTTTCTGAAATTATTTCATTAAGTATTTATTATTTTCAAAACATAATTATTCATTATATTTTTTCACACGTACTATTGAACTTTTATTTTTACATGGTATAATTGAACTAAAAATTGAACTTTTACATTGAACTTGTCTTTTTATTAGCAAAAGTTCAACTTTACAATAATAGAAAAGGAGTTGTTAATGATGTCCGCTATTAATCAATCGTCACATGATTCATTTTCCGGCAGGCTTGCATCCGCGATGAAATCAAAAGGTTACAAACAGGTCGATATTATTAATCTTGCTGAAAAACAAAATATAAAGCTTGGAAAAAGTCACATAAGCCAGTATGTAAGCGGTAAGACCGTACCTCGCCCGGATATGGTTCATTTTCTTGCATCTGTCCTTGAAGTAGATGAAGAATGGCTTATTAACGGTACAAACAACGACTCACAGATAACTGCTGTACCAAGCGATGTTTCCCAAAAATCAATTGTTACCACAGGAGGTTCAAATATGCGTGAGTTTAAAAAATCCCAAAAACTTAATAATGTATTATATGATGTAAGAGGTCCTGTAGTTGATGAAGCTGCCAGAATGGAAGCCGCAGGTATGCAGGTTCTTAAATTAAACATAGGTAATCCTGCTCCATTCGGATTCAGGACTCCTGATGAAGTTATATACGACATGAGACAACAGCTTACTGAATGCGAAGGATACTCGGCATCAAAAGGTCTTTTCTCTGCACGAAAAGCCATTATGCAGTACGCACAGCTCAAAAATATACCTAACGTTGATATTGAAGACATCTACACAGGTAACGGAGTAAGCGAATTAATTCAGCTTTCCATGTCAGCACTTCTTGACTCAGGAGATGAAGTTTTGGTTCCTTCTCCTGATTATCCTTTATGGACAGCATGTGTAACTCTTGCCGGTGGAACTGCTGTTCATTATATATGTGATGAATCAGCCGAGTGGTATCCTGATATGGATGACATAAGAAAAAAAGTTAATGAGAACACCAAGGCAATTGTACTTATTAACCCTAACAATCCTACAGGTGCTCTCTATCCTAAGGAAGTACTTATGGATATCGTAAAGATTGCAAGAGAAAACAACCTGATTATTTTCTCCGATGAGATCTACGACAGACTTATCATGGACGAAGAAGAGCATGTTTCAATTGCTTCTTTGGCACCTGATCTTTTCTGTATAACTTTCAGCGGTCTTTCAAAATCTCACATGATTGCAGGTTACAGAATCGGATGGATGATTCTTAGCGGTAACAAAAAGATTGCACATGATTATATCCAGGGACTTAACATGTTATCCAACATGAGACTTTGTTCAAATGTTCCTGCACAGTCAATAGTTCAGACTGCCCTTGGCGGACACCAGAGTGTTCGTGACTATATAGTTCCGGGTGGAAGAATATACGAACAAAGAGAATATATCTACAAAGCATTAAATGATATTCCGGGAATAACTGCAGTTAAGCCAAAAGCAGCATTTTATATATTCCCTAAAATAGATGTTAAGAAGTTCAATATTACAAATGATGAGCAGTTTGCACTTGACTTACTCCGCGAGAAAAAGATTCTTATTATTCATGGAGGAGGATTCAACTGGGCTGAACCTGACCACTTCAGAGTTGTTTATCTTCCTAGAATTGAAGTGCTTGAAGAATCAATGGGTAAACTTACTGATTTCTTAGAATCTTACAGACAGTAAAAAAGTTCTTTCATTGGCACAATTAAAAAACCTCTGTGACTGCATATTCAGTAAATGCAGTCACAGAGGTTTTGTTATTTTCTATACACCGGTGCTGGCAACATTACTATTAATTGCACCGGCAACAAAATCTTTCTCAGGAAGCGGTCTTGAGAAATAAAATCCCTGAATGTAATGAACACCTTCTTCACATACAGCCTCAAGCTGTTCCTTCCTCTCCACTCCTTCTACAACTATCTTCATTCCCATTGCTTTTATCATGTTGATAGCTGTACTCATAACCATCTTATTACGGTCTGATTCAAAATATGAATCCGTCATATTTTTATCAAACTTCACAATATCAACCGGAAGCTCCATAATATAATTCAGATTTGAATATCCCGTTCCAAAATCATCAAGTGAAAATGTTATTCCGTAATCTATAAGCTTTCTCATATTCTTAAGAAGCACTTCCTTTGACCTTATTGCTGCAGTCTCGGTAATCTCTAAATTAATCATCTTAGGATCAACGCCTGTCTGTTTTATAATACTTATAATTTTATCAGCAAAATCCGCCTTAGTACTTTGAACCACAGACAAATTAATCTCTATATACTCATATCCTTTTTCAAAAAGTCTTTCCCTTACTATCATCTGGCATGTTTTCCTAAACACAATCTCCCCAAGTGTTATTATTGATTCATTATCCTCGGCGATTGGTATAAACTCACCCGGCGGAATAATTTTATCCTCTTTATCTATTATTCGGACAAGTGCCTCAGCGCTTGTATACCTCTTCTTTTCAACACTGTATATAGGCTGATAGTAAACAAGAATTCTATTATCATCTATTGCTTCTGATATAAGCTTCTCAATCTCAATTTTTCGTCTGTGTCTGCTTATCCAGTCAGAATCCATATATACCAGATTCCCCTTTGCCTCCTCCATTTTTTCTGTAACAAATACAGAAATAATATCAAGGTCATTATGATTATCAAGGTGAGTACTGTCTATTTCAAACAGATAACAATCCGTATAATAGCTTTTTCCTTGAATTTCCCATGGTTCCTTTATCTTCCACAAAATCAGATTAGATAAATTAACTAGTTTCTGTTCATCCTGGGATACAATTATAAATTCTCTGTTCTGACATCTGAACGTAACAATTCCTTCACTGTTTTGCAGGTAGTTAGCAAAGTTTCTTGTAATATCCTGTTCTTGTTCAGAAGATAATCCTAAATCCAGAATATTAAACACAACTACAAGTATACGACAATTAATCTGTTTTTTTTCAAGTTCCTTTACGTACAGTTTAAATGAATAATCATTCAAAAGTCCAGTATCCCTGTCGTGATAGCTTTCCGGATTTTCCATCTTCATATAAAGTACACTTGAGCCAAGTGCGGCAGCAAATCCAACAACAAGCAGTTCATTGTTAATAAACTGAATAACCGCCGATACTATCCACGCCATCATCCATATAAGTGATGCGCCCCATCTTCTCTTATCTATTTTTCTTTTATACCTGAAAAGTATATAAAAATTTACTGTAATTATATATCCACATATAACATATGCCATGTTTATAGATGGACCATAAGTATATGAATTTTCCCCATTGTGAATATGTATAGGTACAATCATTATAAAAATGCTGCATATAATTCTTAAAATATTAGTAGCCGTGATAAATCGTTTTAAAGATGTACTGGAATTTGATATTTCCTCTACTATATATGCGCACGAAGAATAACACATGGTAACCAACGATACCAGATACAACTTACATATCTCATAGATAACAATGTTGTATCTGCCTTCAAACCGATTGATTAGCACCAGCGTAAAGATATCCAATATTAAAAGTAAAAATGATGTGTGTAGCATCCTTGCAAATTGGCGTTGAGAACCAAGGACATTTTTTCCCTGTCCCCTGTAAAGCAGTTCTATAATTGTAACCAAAACAAGGCCACACACTTGAACTTTAATATTCATACGCACTTACCTTAATCCATTCTCTTACAAATCCATTTGTAAATATCCTCATATACCATATAACGCTTCTTCTCATTTAACACTTCATGTCTCATGTCTGTATATAATTTTATGACTATGTCATACATTCCTCTGACAACCAGGGAATCATACACCCGTAACACTCCTTTGGTGTAATCGCCCACAGGATCTTCCTGACCGGAGAGCATTAACACAGGCAATTGTTTTGGTATTTTTTTTATGTTTGTTTCTGACTGAATATATCTTAGCGTATTTAAAATGCAAAAAAATCCATTTACAGTGAATCTGAACATACAAAGTTCATCATTACGTCTTTTTTCCAAAACTTCCTCGTTAGCCGCTATCCATTCATCATGATATTTTGCCTTTTTGATTCGTCTGTTATAAGCCCCAAATGAACATAATTCAACAAAAGGGGAACGATATTTTTCACCTTTTATCTTTCCAAGTAAAGCACAAATAATCATACCTGTGAAAATTACACTTTTCTTCTTGTCTCCGGTTCCCACAAGTATAGCACCTTTTATTTCTTTACCGTACATCATCATGTATCGTCTTGCAAGAAATGATCCCATGCTATGACCAAGTAGGAAAACAGGGATTCCCGGGTATTTCTTCTTTGCGTACATTGTAACTCTGTGAAGGTCGTGCACAAGCACTGCGCCTGCATCTTTATCACACATATATCCTAGTTCATCCTGGTTATTGACTGTTCTTCCATGTCCTAGATGATCATTGCCTATAACAACAAAACCTTTTGAACATAAAAATTTAGCAAACTCATCATATCTTAGAATATATTCCTGCATTCCGTGGGAAATCTGAACTATTCCGATTGGTTTAACCTGTGGCTCCCATACTGCCACAAATATTTTATGAACTCCGTCCCTGGATAATATTCTGATTTTTTTCATATGCAAATCTCCATTTTACATAACAATTTTCACGTAGGCAATTTAATAGTATTATTATACCATATACATCAGTAATTTTCACTGATTTTTTCAGCATTTTCACTATATTTTTTAATTATTTTAATCTTTTTATAGCATTTTTTCATAACACCAGTATTCATCATCATACATTGTAGCTTCTCCAACCCTGCTAAAATTCAGCTTTTTGTATGATTTTAATGCGACCGGATTGTTCTTACTGACCATATACCTCATTTGTTTAACCCCTTTTTCCTTTAGAACTTCCATTACTTTACTCACTAAGTAGCATGCAAGTCCCCTGTTTTGATAACTCTTGCTTATAACAAGCCTTGATACTTCCGCAAATGATGTTCCGACATTACTAAAACACATAAGGCGATTAACGTTTTCATCATCATCAACCGATATAGCACCTATTATTTCCCCGTTTTCATTTTTTAATACATACAATGCATCCCTTGATAAATCAAACTTAATTGTTTCCCCAGACGGATAATCCTCGTTCCACCTGCAATAACCTGTTCCCTTAACTGATTCATATAATCTTAATAGTTCATCCTTATCATCCTCATTTGCATTGCAAAATACAAATTCTTCATTCATAATCATAATCCACTTAAAAAACACGATATATCTTTGTTATTACAACAATATATCGTGTTTTTTTCCTTTCTGTTTTCTCTAATTAGTCAGTTATTCTTTCCTCATTATCAGTAAATGCATCTTTTATGAAGCCATACTCTACATCTCTTATTCCCTCTCTATCTCCCTTCCATGAAACATAATAACTCAACCCCTCATTTTTTTCTGATTTAGGAGGTGTAAGTTCCTCAAGCATAAAAGCCATCTCATTTACAAGTACTGTACCCTTGCAATCACTTCTTATGTCACCTTTCTGTGTGCAGACAACAATTGAACCCGTTAGTGCATCGTCATAACAATCTTCATTAGCAATGGCTGCATCAAACGCGCACTTAACATTTGCTGAATTTGTCCTGTCCTTCTCCTGATTTTTTCTCTCTTTGCTCTTAACCACATATTTAGCTGTACTATTATTGACTGTTACAAGTGACAACGGAACCATAAAAATTCCTGCGCCCATAACCATTATAAATATCGAAATAAATAAACCTTTAAAACTCATACTACCATTCTCCTTTTTATAATTTTATTGACTTAGTTGTACCAAATTCTGAATATACTTTTTTACCTTTAGAATCCTTAACATAACTTCTTACATTAAAACTGTATTTAACATCTCTCTTTAATCCCTTCATAACAAATTGTAGCAGTCTGGTATCTGCCACAAGTGAAAACTTCTTACCGGTAGACATATATACTTCATATCCTGATGTACCAGAGATTTCCTTCCACATAACGGTCACATTTTTTCCTTTTATCTTAAAATGTGTTGTAACACGAATAGGCTTAGTAATTTCCTGTACAACTTCCGAAAAGTCTCCGTATATTTTTTTGTTACCTGTTTTAATATAGCTTCTTATCTTGTAATAATATTTCGTTCCTGTTTTCAGTTTCTTTTCGAAAAATGAATTAGATTTTGTTGTGGCCACTTTAACAAATTTTGATTTTCCAGGAAAATATTTATATACTTCATATCCCGCCACCCCATTTATCTTTTTCCACTGTATTTTAATATCATTTGTGGTTGAACTTTTTTTAATTCCACTGACTTTTGCAGGCTTTATTATGTAATTCTTTTTTATTATTCCGGTATAGTTACCTCTTCCTCTTATAAGAATATTTTTAACACCTGGTTTTCTTGTATCTTTCGAATAGATTACCGTATAATCCCTGCTGTTTAATCTTTTTGTTCCAAGCATAATCTGTTTTATATGAGGTTTGTTATCTTTGCCATTATAAGAAAATGAAGCTTTTGAAAATGCAACTTTCACCTTAGCGATTGAAAGAGGTTTTATTGTAAATGTAAGTTTCTTTTGTCCTGTATATGATCCCTTTCCCTTTATTGTAACAACCGCTTTACCTGCATTAATATTAGATGAATAACTCACCGTATAATCCGTATTATTTTTCAAAGTCTTCTTTGCATATGTCACTGTGACGGTTGGCGTTCTTTTCTTACCACAGTAACTAACTGATGTATATGCTAATTTAAATGATGCCTTTGAAATATTTATCTTATTGTTAACCTTTGATGTGCCGGTTGAAGATGACGGAATCTTTCCTGTTGCTGTAATACAAAAAGTTAAATAATAAGGCTCATTATCCTGCGACAACAGTTTAAGAGTTATTGTGGCATCTCCTGCTCCGACCAAAGTTACCTTACCGTCTTTTCTAACCTTTGCAACTTTAGTATTATCAGATGTTGCACCCTTTATTGTATACTTTTTGTTAGCATTTCTTATATTTGGCTGAATACTTGTTGTTGCCGACAAATCAACTATATAATCCGGACACGATGCATAAAACTTAACAAAGTCATCATTACTTTGAATATCAGGCTCTAACGGTATATAAGGACTGTCAGGTTCTTCTTCCGGTTCACTATCAGTTTCTTCACCGTTTTGTGTAGTCTGCCCGTCATCCGGATTAACTTCCTCTTCATTGCCGTTTTGCATTGTCTGCTCGTCATCCGGATTAACTTCCTCTTCATCGCCGTTTTGTTCCGTCTGCTCGCCATCCTGTATAGTTTGTCCTGCATTCTCATCTGTTGCACTTGCATCCTGTGGAGGCATCTCATCACCGGTTTTAAACAAAGCAGAATAAGAATCCACCAAATCTGTAAGTGCCGCAAATGAAACATCCGGAGTCATTCCTAATATCAATGATAAAATTAGTACCGCCGATATACCCGCAGCATCTTTTTTTATCCGCCTTATTAATCTCCCTGCATTATCAGTATCCTTTTTCTTTCTCATATGTATCTCCCTTTACATTTACACATTCTAATCTTCCACACCATTAACAAGTAAAATTATACAACCATTCTCTTTCTTTTTCATTAAAATATTCTTTAATATTTTCATATATATTCTTATGGTAATTCAAAAGCAACTGTTTATGTCTGTCCGTCAACATATCATAATCAATTGCATCCATATCAAACGGAACCAACGTTAACGTCTCAAATCGCATAAACTGTCCATACTCTGTCTTTTTATCTTTAACACACATTACAAGGTTTTCAAGTCGTATACCGTACTCTCCTTCAATGTATACTCCCGGTTCATCGGATGTAATCATGCCTTCGCAAAATGCCGTAGGTGCCTTTCCCGGCATTCCTTTAAGCCTTATTGAATTAGGTCCTTCGTGAACGTTCATCAGATATCCGACTCCGTGCCCTGTACCGTGTCTGTAATCAAGTCCCATCTGCCAAAGACTGTGTCTTGCAAGATAATCAAGATTTTCTCCGCTTATACCTTCCTTAAAATATGCATCAGCTATCTCAAGATTACCTATAAGTACGGCTGTGTATCGCTTCTTCATTTCATCAGTAACATTGCCTATTGCCACAGTTCTTGTTATGTCCGTAGTTCCTTCAAGATAATGTCCCCCGGTATCCATAAGAAGAAAACTGTTATCTTCTATAGCAACATTTGTCTCATAGGTCGGCTCATAATGAATAATAGCACCATGTTTACCTGTTGCTATTATCGGAGCAAAACTTTCCATTACAAAATTATCCTGCTGTTTTCTTAATTCAAGCTGCATTTTTGCAACATCTAATTCCGTCAGTCTCTTATTAACAATGTCATCTCTTAGTTCATTTTTCAGCTTATAAATAAGCTTTGTAACCGCAACAGCATCTTTTATATGGGCAATTCTCTCATTTTCCATCTCAGTAGGATTTTTAACTGCCTTCATCATAATTGTCGGGTTATCTCCCTTAACAGTTATTACTTCGTTTGAAATGCAATCGCCAAGCGCCTTATTTACAGACGACTCATCAATAAAAAGACGTGTACCTTTTTCTATTTTTTTAACATCGTCATACACCTGAAAATAATCTTTAACAACTATTTTTTCGCTTGCAAACATTGCCAAGGTGTCACTATCAAACACATCTTTTCTGGCATATATTACCGAACTGTCCATTCCAACAACACTGTAGCACATCACAACAGGTGTATAATCTATATCATTACCTCTAATATTATAAAGCCATGAAATATCATCAAGTGATGCTAGTAAAATCATATCCGCATTTTCTTTTTTTAATGCTTCTCGCAGTTCACTAAGCTTTTGTGATACATCTTTTCCACAATACTTAGTCTCAAGCATCCACGCATTTTTGGGTGCAAATGCCGGTCTGTCCGTCCAGATTTCTCCCACAAGATCAACATCAGACTTTATCGACACCGCTTTTTCATCTAACAGTTTTTTTATTTTGTTGGCACTTACTAAAGTCATGCATCTTGCATCAAAACCTAAGCAGCCTCCTATTTTTATATTTTCTTTTATGTACGAATAAATATCCGGCACATTTTCTTCACCTGATCTAAAAAGAATTATGTCACTTCCTTCAAGCTGCTCTTTAGCCTGAATAAAATATCGTCCATCCGTCCACAGCCCTGCCATGTCCGTTGATATTAAAAGAGTTCCTGCCGAACCGTCAAATCCGCTTACATATTCTCTGCATTTAAAATATTCTCCTACGTATTCACTTGCATGAAAATCATCGCTTGGGATAAGGTAGAAATCAATATTCTCCCTTCTCATCAGATTTCGTATTTTATCAACTCTTTCCTTATATATATTCAATTTAATCACCTTTTCTCTAAAATTTTGCTATATCCACACCAGATATTTTCCGTTATCCTTTAGCCATTTACGGTAAATGCTATAATCAGGACAATACTTTTTTACTTCATTCCAGAATAATTTACTATGGTTCATTTGTTTTAAATGACACATTTCATGAACTACTACATAATCAATTACTTCCTTTGGTGCCATTATTAGCCGCCAGTTAAAGTTCAGATTACCAAGACTGCTGCAGCTTCCCCACCTGGTCTTTTGATCCCTTAGTGTAATTCTTCCCACTCTCACCCCCATAGTATTGGCATAGTATCTGATTTTATCAGAAAGAATGATTTTCATGTTTTCCAAATACCACTCACAAATTGTTTTTTCAACATCTGTTACTGAAGCATTCACAAACATAATTCCTTGAGTATCGTCCGTTTCAACCTTTTTTTCTTCTGTAAACTCCGTAAATCTAAGTTCATATTTTTCTCCAAGAAAGAAAAAGACATCACCTTCCCCGAAAGTGTGTCTGTATTCTTTTGTTTTCTGAATCGCCTTTTTTTGTTCTTCGCACTTTCTTATTATCCAGTCTGATTTACTCTCCAAAAAAAGCAGTACATCTTTTTCGTTAACCCTAAGGGGTGCTCTTACCGTTACATTAGCATTGGCATCAATCTCCACGCACATGGTTTTTCGTCTGCTTTTTATAAGTCTGTACTCAATTATACCCCTGCTGGTTTTTAGCTCCATAATCAGTCCTTATATTCTATCTTCTTTTAAGCTCATATTTTTCAAGTGTTCTAAGACACTGAATAAGTGCATTGCATTTATCCTCAAAACTGCCTTCCGGCAAAATATAATCAAGTGCCACAGCCATGTTGTCAAGAGTCCTGTCATCTATTCTTTTGCGTGCATTGTTAAGCACGTCAATCTTTTCCTTATAACTGTCGGCGTTAAGAAAATCAAGCAGGTCTTTGTTAATCTCTCCTGCCACTTCATCTTCCGAAACAGTCTTATCAGACTTTACTTCTTCTTTTACATCTTTTCTTACAACTTCTTTTATATCGTTATTTACTTCTTTGATAATTTTATTAACAGTTTCTGCATCATTATTTTCAATATCATTTTTTATATCCGCTATGACATTATCATTGCCAAGGCTGTCCCTGTTGACCCTCTCAAAACGATACTTTTGCTTCACGTCAGGGTACTTGACATGATCCACTTCGCTAAGGAACATCTCCTTAGGTCTTGCATATACTCCGAACTGCCCGTACAACGCCTGATATATGACAAGCTCCTGTCCTGTCTCCGAATGCTTTGCAACAGTAACAATCTGGTACAATTTATTCTTGAAATGTCTGTAAATATCTCCGCCGATTAGTTTTCTTTCTTCCACGACACACAACCTCCATCTGTCTTGTATCATTAAAATATTTTATCATTTCGTAATACAATTTTCAAACTTAATTAAGAAATGAATATTGTTACCCTTTTTTCGATGTAGTATAATAAGAAAACGTAATTTTATGAAATAACGGAGTGATTGCTTATGAAAATAGATGAAATCAGCCAGGGCATTTCCCAGATTAAAAGCACCGCAGCGTCACCGTCAAAAAGCGAAGCTGCAGATGAAACAAAATCTTTTGACAGTTATTTAAATAAAACATATTCCTATGAGGATATAATAAATATTGCGGCTAAAGAGTTTAATGTGCCCGTTAATCTTATAAAATCGGTTATTATGATGGAGTCTTCTTTTAACCCTGATGCCGTGTCTTATTGCGGTGCCACCGGTCTTATGCAGCTTATGCCGGAAGCTGCTGCCGAAGTTGGTGTAACCGATGCTTACGACCCTGTTCAAAACATTATGGGAGGGACAAAGCTTCTTGCACGTTTTCTAAAAAAATATGATGGCAATACAGACCTTGCACTTGCAGCATATAACGGAGGTCCCGGTAACGTCAGTAAATACGGCGGTGTTCCGCCTTTTTGTGAGGATTATGTAGCAAGGATTAAAGGTTTTATGTCTAACGGCGTACATGTTCCGGACAAATACGTCACTGTCAACATAACCGACTACGCATCTTCTGCGGTGACTAATAACGTGACTAAAAAATCAGACACTGCAGCCGCAGCCAATGCAACACTTGAAAATGCGTCAGCAATTACAAAAGAGCCGGTCAAAGATAATGTTACATCAAATAATCCGTTATTGGCAGAGGATGACACACAGATATACGATCCTTCACAGGAATCTGTGATAACCTCAGCATTTCGCACACAGCTTTACGAAGCTTTCAAAAATTATTCCAACTATATGAGAGTGCTTGATCTTATCTCTCAAAATGATGACAAGGAGAATTAAAAAATGGTTTTCAGCAGTTTAGAGTTTTTGTTTATTTTTCTTCCACTTTTTTTGTTATGCTATTTCATAGTTCCAAAAAAGGTTAAAATCATTGTGTTATGTTTTTTCAGTCTTGTATTTTACGCATGGGGCGAACCAGTATATATACTGTTAATGATTTTCTCCTCTGTATTTAACTTTGTCTGTGGTCTTATACTTGAAAAACAAAAAAACGCCACACCAAAAAAGATTACTCTCATTATTGCCATTATTGTCAATCTCGGACTTTTAGGATTCTTTAAGTATACTGATTTTGCAATCGGCACTTTTAACAGCATTACACACAGCAATTTTGAACTTCTTAATATTGCACTTCCTATTGGAATCAGTTTCTTTACGTTCCAGACTATGAGTTATACTATCGATGTATACAGGGGAAGTGTTGCATGTGAACATAATTTCCTTATTTTTATAACTTATGTTTCAATGTTCCCTCAACTTATTGCCGGACCTATCGTTCGTTATGAAACTGTTGCCAAGGAACTTCACAACAGAACAATCACCTATGAAAAGTTCTGTCAGGGTCTTTTCCGTTTTATGCAGGGACTTTTCAAAAAAGTTCTTATCGCCAATAACATGGGACTGTTGTTCAGCACCGTAACCGGTCAGGATTACTCAACAATCAGTGTTGCAAGTGCATGGCTTGCAGCATGTTCATTTACATTCCAGATATATTTTGACTTTAGCGGATATTCCGACATGGCAATCGGTATCGGTAAAATGATTGGATTTACTTACCTTGAAAACTTTAACTATCCTCTTACCGCAACTTCGGTAACAGACTTCTGGAGACGCTGGCATATTTCACTGTCATCATTTTTCAGAGACTATGTCTACATTCCTCTTGGCGGTAACAGATGCTCTGTTCCAAGACATATACTTAACCTTATGATTGTATGGGGTCTTACGGGTATGTGGCACGGAGCTGCATTTAACTTCATATTATGGGGACTTTATTACGGAGTACTTCTCATACTTGAAAAGTATGTATGGGGCAAATATTTAGAAAAAACACCTGCTTTCTTCAAACATTTTTACTCAGTATTCATTATAGTGTTTGGATTCACTATATTTACATTTGATGACATGAATCTGTTTGGAAAATTTGCAAAGATAATGTTCTTTGCCTCAGGTAACAGTCTAATTGATAAAGGATTCTTTAACGTACTTATCAATCACGGATTTATACTTGCGGTCGCAATTATTATAAGTGCACCAGTTTACAAACTTTTAACCGCCAAGATAGAAAATATCATTAAAACAAGCTCTCACGGTAATGCTGTTGCCATTACTCACGCTGCTGTTGCAATGTGTTTTTATACAGGACTGTTCATTATAACTGTTTCATATCTTGTAAATGACAGCTATAATCCGTTCCTTTACTTCAGATTCTAAGCAAAACTTATATCAGATTCATTTGTATTTTTAATGATTGGAGACGTGTAACGATATGAATAAATATTTAAAAATAATACCACCTGTACTGCTTTTGGTAATTGCATTTTTCATGATTGCATTTCCGGTTACGCCTGACCGTGAATTTTCTGAAAATGAAAACAGATACCTTGCCCAGATGCCAAAGTTATCTTTTAGTGACGTTAAAAGCGGTAAATGGATGGAGGATTTCGAAGACTATGCCTGCGACCAGTTTGTTTTAAGAGACAGACTTATAGGTCTTAAAACTCTGTTTGAAAAAGCTACTTTCCATACACAGATTAACGGTATATACCTTGCCGATGATGATTACTTCATCGAGCCTTACAAACAGCCTGAAAAGACTGAGATGATTATAAGAAAAATTAATAATTTTACTAAAAACGTTAACTGCAAAGTATCACTTATGCTCGTTCCTACAGCAGTTACCGTATACGAGGACAAGCTTCCAAAAAGTGCTGTTACATGCAACCAGATGGATACTTTAAATGAAATATACGACAATGTTAAATGTGATACAATAGATGTTGCATCCCTTCTTAAGCAGCACTCATCTGAAGATGGCCTTTACTACCATCTTGACCACCACTGGACACTTAAGGGTGCTTACTACGGATATCAGGCTTATGCTGACTATGCAGGAATAACACCAAAGGATATGTCCTCATACAATTACAAAGAAGTAACCGACAGTTTCAAAGGAACAATCTACTCTAAGATAAATGATTACACCAGAAAAGGTGATACCATGCTTTCTTTTGAACCGGAATCAAAAAATATTACTGTAACCTATCCTGACGGAAAGGTTACTGACACTCTTTACGAAGACAGCTACCTTTCCGAAAAAGATAAGTATTCCTATTATATAGGAAACGATTCCAACTCTCTTATCACAATTAACAACCCGGACGGCGTTAATGATGAAACACTTGTCGTTATAAAGGACAGTTACGCTAATTCTATTCTGCCTTATCTTGTTGATTACTACAAAACAATCCAGGTAATCAATCCAAGATACTTCAGAATGCAGCGAATAAGTGAATATGTTAATCTTTCAGGTGCTGACAGCGTACTAATTCTTTACAATCTTAACACCATTGACACAGATGATGGAATGAGAGCTATTTTCTAATATTTTGAGTTTATAAAAATTTTATAATTTAAAAGTTTAAATGATTCCAACTGTGGCATTGCAAGGATAAAATGTTTGTGATAGAATTTAATATGATTTAATTCGGATTTATTACAGGGGGCTCATTATGGCATTTTTAGACAGATTTACAAGCACATTTACAAAAGACAATAAGGAGACTGCTCCGGCAGAGACTCCGGCTGCACCTGCACAGCCACAAAACAAAGATTATGATGTAATCGCAGGTATTTTAAAAAAATACAATGGTTCCGATGAAGAGGTTACTATTCCTACCAATCTTGGAATCACAGCTATAGGCGACAGAGCATTTTTCAGAAATTCTAATATACGTCAGGTAAAGATTCCAAAGGGCGTTACAAAAATCGGCAATTATACTTTTTCCGGTTGTGAAAACCTTGCACATGTACTCTTTCCTGAGACACTTGTTTCTTTTGGTAACTATGCTTTTGAGAATTGTAAGAATCTCGAGAGTTTTACATTGCCGGATTCTGTTACCACAATCGGAAGCTATGCTTTCAGCGGATGTACCAGTCTTGTTAGTGCATCTCTTCCAATGGAATTAAAGGCAATCAATAACTTTGTTTTCAACAAGTGTGAAAACCTTACCAACATTAAGGTTCCATCTTCTGTTACCAACATTGGATGGTCTGCTTTTGCAGGATGTGCGAAGCTTACATACCTTAACCTTCCTGAGAAGCTTACCACAATCGGTAATAATGCTTTCCAGGGATGCGGATTCTCAAAGATTGCAATTCCTGCACATACAACCAACATAGGTGAAGGTGCATTCTCTCTTTGTCCTGATCTTGAAGAGATTAGTTTCGTGGATCAAAATAACAGTTTTGTTATAGAGGACGGAGTTTTATTCAACGCTAACAAGTCTAAGCTTATCCTCTATCCGGCTAAGCTTGAGACAACAGATACATATGAGATTCCATCTACAGTTTCATCAATCAGTTACGGTGCATTTTCTAACTGTCAGGCACTTAAGAGAGTTACATTCCCATCTTCTCTTGTAAAATTAGAAGGTTGTGCTTTCTTTAACTGTACTTCACTTGAAGAACTTGATTTACCGGACAGTGTTGTAAGTATTGGAAAGAGTTCTTTCCAGAAGTGTGCATCACTTAGACGCGTTCACGTTCCTGAACAGATTCAGACAATTGAAACAGGAACTTTCATGGGTTGTGAATCTCTTGAAGACGTTAATCTCCCTGCATCTGTAACAAACATCGGTCAGATTGCTTTCTATGGTTGCAGCAGCTTAACTCATATGGAAATCTCGGATGGAGTTACATCTATCAACAGAGATGCATTCAGTCATTGTAACAGTCTTAAGAAGATTACAATTCCCGCAAGTGTTTCTGTAATCGACAGAGGAGCTTTCAGCCACTGTCCATTCCTGACACAGTTTG
>CACXFB010000053.1 GCA_902766825.1 uncultured Lachnospiraceae bacterium | reverse complement strand
TTGCAGTTTTTTTTACTTAGGGCATACACTTTGAGAGGACGACGATTTGTTTGGTTGGAATAATCATGATTATCAACAATATATTAAATTTTTATAAGGAGGCTCACGTAAGATGAGAAAGAAGTATTTAAAAGGAATAGTAGCAGGAATGATGGTAGGAGCGGTAGTGTTAACTAATGGTCAGATTGTTAGTGCAAAAACAGAAAAGGATTGGCAATGGGATTTTGCGCATAATTATGGCGTTATTTATGAAGGATACAACGCTAGGGATTATGCATTAAAGTATTGTGGTGAAGTTGGTACTTGTAAAACGGGCGGTTATAACAATGCAAAATACCATAACTTTGTTGGTCATGGTGGAGATTGCACAAATTTTGTGTCACAATGCATCAAAAGAGGAGGTATGGTAGAGGTAGATGATGGTAGAGGTTATAATAATAGTGATGATGATGACAAGCCATCACCAGGGCTGGACTATTACTGGTGTGCAGGAAAACAAGGGAGGAAATGGAAAGCAACGGATACGTGGACAAATTGTGATGAATTTGAGGAATATATGAGAAAAAGTAGGTCGGTTACAAGTTATAGGAGAACAAGTGAAGAGTTTGTAAGAAAAAATGCAGCTGTTGGCGATGTGGTTTTATTTGTGGATGGTAATGATGCGGTACATGCTATGATAGTAACAATGGTAACTAAAAAAGAAATATATTTGGCCGGACATTCAAATAACCGTGATAAGCATCCGTTGGCAGAGGCCTGTGATTCTTATAAAAATAAGTGTGATTATCGTTTTACGCTTACACTATTAAAATTTACAAGTGTTAAGTAATTGTGTGTAATTAAGGATGTGAGGCTTAAGCACATATTTTGTAAAGTGTGAAAAGGAGCGATAATGAAAAGAAAGAGTAGAATTTTTGTGTGGTTTATAATTTTTGCAGGAGTAGTTGCATGTGTGTATAGGCACATGCAACCAAGGATAGAGTGTTATCAAGTTGAAGAACTGAAATTTGAAGTCTATGATAATGATATTATGGATGCAGATAGATTAAGAGCGCTTGATTGTAAATATTATAAAACAGTACACGGAACAGATTTTTTTGAATATGATACTGTCAAGCTTGAAGAAGATAGGGATTATGGGAAAAGTTTTAAAATGTATCTACCAATTAAATTTAAGAGAAAAAATGTTGGTGATAATTTTAGTCTTTTCTTTAGTGTGAGTTACTCAGATGAGGCTGGGGAGTGTATTTGCATAATTAGAAATCCATATACAGAGACGGGGGAAGCCTTATATGATAAAAAAAAGGAAGGTAATACAGGTTTTTATATATTGGGGTGTACCTGTGGTTTAGATGATGAAACACTTGTAAAGTTAATGAATACATTAAAGGTAACTGTTAAGATTAAGGACTCTGACGGAAAGGAATGGGAAGAGGATGTGCCGCTCAACATGGATAAGATGACTGTGGAGCATGAGAAACTGACAGAGGAAGTTGAAAGCCCTTTTTTTATTGATGAAGAATGGTTTGAATAAGGTGTGTGAGGATAATTAATTGGGTGGGTTATATGTAAAAAATAAGAAAGTATTGAGATACAATTTATGAATATAAAAGTTAAATTACTTCTAAAGGGATTAATTAAATCTATAAAATACAGTGTTCCGGTTATAGTCACACTAGCCTTTTGTTGTGGAATACTTATGATAGTTCTTTCAAATAATTATTCTGATAGAATGAATGAAATAGAATCCGTAATAGATGTTTACGGGGATTATCATTTCTATATGCCGGTAGATGATACACAGATAAATTATTTGAATACATGTGAAGATGTTAAAGATGTGTATTATTTAAATAATGTCACAACATATATAAAAGTGGGAGAACAATATACGGTTATAGATGTTTCCAAAGAGACACTTAAAAATACACAGTACCGATTGCTTGAGGGTAGATTGCCTGATAATGAAAATGAAATAATTGCACCCAGATGGTACCTTTATAAATTAGGAATTAACCGCGATAAAATGATTGGAAGCGATATTGAGATTTCATTTGACGATGATAAAGTGAAAAAAGGAACCGTAGTGGGAATAATAGATGATATACCTAGCGGAACAACAAGTTCAGTTGATCGTGGGGAGGCTGTCTTTGGAACAAAGTTAAATAAGGAATATTCTTTTGAGGCGTACGTCAGACTAAAGGATATAAATAAAGTATATGATTTTGTTGAAAGTTTAGATGCACAGCAGTCGAAAAGTGACGATGATGAAATGCATGAGCGGATAATTAGTGTGAACTATAACTATAACCTACTTGATGCAATGAGAGTATCAGAAGATAGTAAAGAGGAAGAAAACAGGAAGACAAAGATTTTTTTTGCGGTTGAACTTCTGGTTATGATTGTGGGCGGTATTACAATATTGCAGGTTACCCGAATGTTCTTTATGAATATAAAAGATGACTTGATCATATTTAGAATAATAGGTGTACACGATGGATTGCTCACGGCTTTTATATGTATTATCTTTTTGATATTTATTATATTAGGAGCTTTATTAGGTAGTATAGGTGCATATATCGGACTAAGATGCTTTTATGACTACCTGGGTAATAATCTGTATGTTCCATGGAATAAGTACATATATATTGCTTTTATTAATATTGCCATATCACTTTTGTTCGTTCTGATTAAGACGTCAAAAATGTTTATACGTGAGTTTGATTTAGCACAGTTAGGGCAGAGCGCAGAGGGATTCTCTGTAAACAATATATTAAAAAGAGAATTTTTGTTTGAAGATTCATTGTTCAAAAGATGGAAGTTAATCCGCAGGAATTGTGCACTTAATATTATTAAGAAGATATTGACCTGTATGGTTGGGATTATTGCGGTTGTAATGGTCAGTATGGTCTTTTGTCAGGTGAAAGAACAGTTAAAGTATGATGATGATAATTATGAATACAAATACAGAATAGAGATAGAAAATGATGTGATGGCTGATGAATGGGAACAGACGGATAAGATATTTAAGGATATCAGAAAATGTATTGAAAGTTTTGATTGTGATTATTACATAGGAGAATATACATGGGCATCTCAGGATTTTAAAAAGAATGAACTGGATGATAAAATGATAAAAATTCTTTCCCGTAATGCTATACAGGCAGGTTACATCAACAATAAGTACTCTGATGAATTGGATGTTACCATATATGTAATGGGATATTCTAAAGAAATGCTTGAGGAACTGTGCAGAAAGAATAATATTGATATGCCGGGAGAATATGAAGCAATAGTTCTTGACAGGAGCGTTAACAGAGATAATACATTTTCGGGGAATTTAAATCTGAACCCAAACAGAAAGTTTGGGTTCAGTATATTGGATATAGGAAAATGGTTGGAATCTGATAAAGTAAAATATAAAAAGGAACATCCGGATGAATACACACATGTGGATTTTGATATTATAGGTGAGGTGGATGAATTGCCTGTTTATCCGGAGGATCTGGGTAATTATCCTGTTATGATTATTGATGAGGACACATATGAGTACTGTTTTAAGGATTTATTTACTGTGGAATATATCTATATAGAAGATGAAAACGAGGAGCTTATTGATGAGATAGCAAGTATTGGTATGGGTACAGACAGGGTATATATAGTTGATCAGGAAGACGAGATACGTGACGTAAACAAGGGTTATGTAAAGAAGATTTTAGGCTATGTATTTGTTGCTATCTTTACGGGAATCTTTGCTATATTTAACAGTATAATAACAACCCGTATGGAGTATGAGCTTAAAAGAAAAGATTTAACTGTTTACAGGCTGTTAGGCGTATCAAGATTTACAATTCTTTTTATACAGCTTATGGAGGTAATTGTTCTTGATGCAGCTTCCATTGCGGTGGGCGTGTATGCGGCGAAGAGACTGATAGAATACCTGACGTTAAAGGAAATACTATACATGACTGCAATTACACAAAAAGAGATTGCTGCTATGGTGGCATTTGGTGCTGTGTTGATGCTTAGCAAAATCATATGCATCACTTTAAATTATCACAGGGATGAAAGGAAAAATGTTATATGTTAAGACTGGAAAATGTATCAAAATATTACGGAACACAAAAGCAGTCCTACCGTGGTGTTGAAAAAATAAATCTTACGATTAAAGAAGGTGAGGCGGTTGCCATTGTCGGAACATCAGGAACTGGAAAGTCCACTTTGTTGAATGTTATGAGTACTATTGACAGACCTACATCCGGACAGGTGTGGCTTGACGATATGAACCTGACATCAGCAAAGAAGAGGGAGCGTTCAAAAATCCGTCTTAACAACTTTGGATTTGTGTTTCAGAAATTTAACCTTATCGGCGGACTGAACGTATACGACAATATCGTAATGCCGGCGGTGTTTGCTAAGAATAAGGTTGATTATGAATGGGTGGACAAGATTATCGAGGAACTTGGAATAAAGGACATCCAGAGGAAAGCACCTAACATGATATCCGGAGGTGAACAGCAAAGGGTAGCCATTGCAAGAGCACTTGTAAATCACCCAAAGATAATATTTGCGGATGAACCTACGGGAAATGTTGACACAGTTAACAGTGAGAATGTTGCTGATATATTATTTGAGCAGGGAAGAAAGAATGGATGCAGTCTTGTGATTGTAACCCATGATATGGACATAGCAAAAAGAGCGGATAGGATAATACGTCTTGACGACGGACAGATAGTGGCGTAAGCCACTATCTTATTTTTAAAGAAGGAATGAAAATGAAACACTTGACAAAAAGGAGGATATGTTGTTAAAATCTTTTAGGAAACAACAAAACACGAGCGTGGAAAATAAAATATAATAATGGGATATATAAATGGCAAAGCAATGGAAACGTTGTGACGCAAAGTCCGGGAGTCTAAGGTGTAAACATAAGAGGAAACATTATGATAGTCCAACTGCAATAAATCGT
>CACXFB010000052.1 GCA_902766825.1 uncultured Lachnospiraceae bacterium | reverse complement strand
TTGCAGTTTTTTTTACTTAGGGCATACACTTTGAGAGGACGACGATTTGTTTGGTTGGAATAATCATGATTATCAACAATATATTAATTTTTTATAAGGAGGCTCACGTAAGATGAGAAAGAAATTTTTGGCAGTAACATTGTCGTTGGGGATTGTTTACTCGTCTGTTTTTGAAAAGTTTGAACCAGTTATGGCAGGAGAAATGTACGGAATCGAATATGACGATGGAAAGTATACGGCATGCTTTAATGGTGGCAAAAAAGGGATGATTGTAAGAACGTATACGGAGCTAGGGCATTTGGAGATTGGAAGAATGTACTATACACTTGCGAAGTTTAGAAGTAAAAAACCGGTAATAAATAGTGATGTGGAATATAAGAAAAAATATGAGCATGTTGTAGTTGTCAAAATGATGATGGAGCCGTTCAAGAATGTTGATACATTTGGTTGCGAAGAACTATATATTCATGACCCTGAAATATTTGGGGTAAGCGAGTATTTAAAAGTAAATATAGCTTTAAATTCATCTGCTGAAATAATTGACTGGGAGCCAAAAAATGTTCCAGAAAGCACTAAATGGACCATCGGATTTGGTGCTAGTATTAATGGAAGTGGGCCTTCGTCGTCGGTAAGTATGTCAACGCAAGTTGAAAAAAAACAACTGGAAATGGAAGCGGATATTCAACAATCAAAAAAGTGTGCATCATTTATATATAATTATAAGCCGGAAAAATCTATTAGTGGTTCTTCTACAAAGAATACATATGTTAGAAACACATCTACTCAAGTTGCAATGTTGAAATATTATGCATGTGAAAAACAAGCTTTGACGTTTTCGTTCAATAGTAATTTTGCATATGCGGGTTGCGAGGATGCGAGACCTAATAGTGTGTCTAGAGGCTCTGAAAAAGGACGAGGCTCTTATAAATGGGTGTTTAAATAAAAAAGAATAGGAGATTGAGTTAATGGAAAGAAAACTAAAATTATTATTGTTAATAAGTGGTGTGTTGCTGTTGCTAGTTGTTGTGATGGGGGTATTGTCTAAATTTGGTATAATTAAATCATCGACGTATTCAAAGAAAGAATTTAATGATAACTATGACAAGGCTATTGATGTGTTGAATGATAAAATGCCAACAGATATATTTTGGATGGGAAAAGAATTGTATTGGAGAGATGAACTAAAGATAAAAATAGTTGATGATATTTCTTATGAGGCTCTTAATACAGATAAAGAATATTCTGTACTTATTATTAATGATTTGGATGGTGGTGTAGAACTTAAAGATGAACAGTATAAAGTCATAAAAAACAAAATAGATAATGATGATAAGTTTGGTTTTTTTTACCTCGGAACAAGACAAAAAAAAGTATTGGCTGAATATGAAATAATAGATTATTCGTCAATACGTGAGGAAGATTTATGTGTGGGAAATTTGTTGTTTGAGGGAGAGAGGACAGAGTGGTGTGGTATATATACGATAGAGGATAGACAAATAGCAGAAGAGAATAATGTAAAAGAACGACCGGTATCTTTTATTGTTGAGTTTATAGTTAGGTGTTATGATTCAAATAATTAACTTGTGTGCATGAATGTGAAACATTTATATGGTTTATATTCATGCAGTTGTATTTTTATGGAGAATGTTGAGATGTTAATTAAAAATGTAACAAGAAAGTATGAAGTAAAAAACAATGAAAATGTGTATGCCTTGAATAATATAAATATGAATTTGGAAAATGGTTTTATTGTTTTGCTAGGAATAAGTGGCTCAGGAAAATCAACACTTTTGAATATGATTTCAGGTCTTGATTCGCCAACTGAGGGAGAAATATATAATTGCAATGAATGTATATCAAATTATAATCAAAAGGAGTGGGATAATTATAGACTGAAAAAAATAGGAGTGGTATTTCAAGAGAGTAATCTTCTTGAAGAAATGGATGTATATAATAATATTGCTTTACCATTGAGAATGCTAAGGGTTGATGAAAAGGAAATAGCAAACAGAGTTAATGATATTCTAGATAGGATTGGAATGAGGGGGATGGGGGAAAGAAAAATATGGCAGCTTAGCTCTGGGCAGAGACAAAGGGTAGCAATTGCAAGAGGAATTATTAAGAGACCGGATGTGTTAATTCTAGATGAACCGACCGGAAATCTTGATGCTGGTAATAGCGAAAATATCTTTAGAATTTTATCAGAATTTAAAAAGGATTGTTTGATAGTTCTTGCATCTCATGATAAAGATAACTCTTATAAATATGCTGATAGGGTGATAGTTTTAAAAAATGGACGAATAGAAGATGATATTAGAAACAATATTAAAGATGGATATGAAGTAAATAATATTATTTTGGATATTAAAGAACTTGAAGAACAGATTATGATAAATTCTTTAGATGATAAAAGAATAGTGGATTTTGTGCGATTAATATTATTTAAAATGGATTTGAAAGAAAAAGATGAGGTTGATTTTAATGTTGGTATAAAAGTGAATTTAAAAAGAACTGAAGGTTGTGAAAGTGTAAAGAATAATAAAAATACACAATTCTATAATAAAACTGGTTTGAGAATAAAAGAAATAATAAAAATGGCTTACAATAGTCTTAAACAACGAAAGATTCGATTGTTTTTTACGTTAGCATTGTTTGCACTTTCATTGGCACTTGTATTTGTATCGTCTCAAATTATAAATTATGATTACAAGCAAAATATGGGGAAATATCTCGAGGAAAGAAATTTAAAATATTCAATTGTTTACAGAGAAACGGAATATGAAGATATATTTGAAAATAAGATTGAGGAAAGATGTAATTCAGGGAAAAAATTGAGAAATGACATTGAAGAGATAATGCCATATATGCATATGAGAAATGTAATGTATTTAAATTGGATAGTTGTAGATGAAGATGAGTCAGAACCCTATGATATTCCGATTATTATTGGGGATTATGAAGAATATGATATAAGCATTATTGGAAATTATCCAGTTGAAAGTAACGAAATATTAATTGATTCTGTTGTGGCAGACAAATTATTTAGTGAAAAAAAATACAATGAATTGATTGGATCATCATTATTTTATTATGATTTGAAGCTTAGAATATCGGGCATAATTGAAAAGTCTGATATAAAAATCGATAGATACGACGAATCTGGTTATCTTATTGGCAATGAAGGCTTTGTAGAATGGTTGGTTGATAACTTAAAGTATTTAGATATTAATGCGGCAGATTTGACACAATACCGTGCCTTGCGACCATACAAGGAATCTAAAATGAAATATGGTTCAGCGGATATCCTGAATTCTTCGAATTTGGTTTGGGGAAGATTGCCTGAAAAAGAAAATGAAATTATGGTTGCTAATTATGTATTTAATGCGTTAGGGTATGATATTGAAGATTCAGAAGAAGAAAATATAAAGGAAATAAACCTTATTAATTTAAATGATAAGAAATACAATAATGCATTTGACTACATGAATATATATGATTATTTTCCTAAAGGAATTAAAGTTGTTGGAGTGTATAATTTTTCAGAGGAAAATGAAGTTGATGCCAGCGTGCTTGTCAAAAACAATGTTTATCAGAAAATGAAAGAAAATTACTGTCGTTATTATGCGTTTGATGAAACGATAATAATGCTAGGAGATGATAAGGAAAAGCTTGTTGAATCAATCGATGAAATAAATTGTAAATTAGATGAAAAAGGATGTGGCTATATTTATGATTTTGACAACTTTGTTAAGAATATACATAAACTGCTGTTGTCTTTGACGTGCATTTGTATGGGTATTGCGATATTTTTCATTATATCCTTTATGTCATATTCTGTTAAAGACCAAAGTCGCAAAATTGGTATATTAAGAACCATGGGAATGAAAATGAAAGAGGCATTGTTAATATTTGTTGTAGAAGATATTATTCTCACAGTATTTAGTTTATTTATCGGTAGTTTTTTGTTTATATTAGTATTAAATCAAATAAACAATATTTACATGAGATATATGAAAGATGTTGAATTAAATATTATTGGAGTGCAAATGAAATTATATTTTGTTGCTGTTGTATTTTCATTGTTTATAGGCATTATTTCATCATATATTCCATTGAAAAAGATGTCAAAAATGAAGCCGATTGACTTGTTAAATAAAGGGTAAAATGACAATGTGTTTGATGAGTGTAAAACAAGAACATAAGAAAGGAAATAAATGATAATTAAGCCTATTTATCATTTAGGATATGAAAATGATTAACACAAAAGAAGTAATTAAAACAATAATTAAACAGCATATGAGTGATTCACAGTCAGATATTAACCTTGATGAAAGAACTAATTTAATATCTGATTACGAATTTGATTCTATAGACATCATCAGTTTCTTTGAAGAGATTGAGAGTAAGTTTAATATTAAACTTGAACCTGAGGAAATGTTAGAGTGCATAGAAGACGTAAATGTTTTGTTTGAGCTTATAAAGTCAAAAAATGAAGCAAGTGCATAGTTGTTAATAGGTTTAGGAGTAATTTAATGAAAGTTATTGATGTCATAGATACAACATCCGGATATACGCTTGATGTTGTCAGCTGTTATGAACGATGCATTGCTAATGTGATAGGTTATTATTCCCACGCTAATGGTGATATTTACCTGGCGCAGAAAAATATATTTCGCGTATATGATTTCCCTAAGGAGGAAATTGTGAATCTGTGTGATGAAAGCAGGTTATGCGCTGATAGTTACACAAGCATTTCATATAAAAAGATATGTGCTGCTATCAAGGAGGACAAGCTTACGGTTGTAGGTTTGGACTTATATGATGTGGTTGAGAGCAGATATTATAAGAATACGCATTGGCCGCATTGGGCAGTTGTTAAAGGTTATGATGCGATGTCAGATGCGGTATTTATACTGGATAATGAACCGTATGATGTTTTTGAGGAGAAATATTATACAAGAAAAATAAGATACTGTGATTTGGATAAAGCAAATAAAAGCTTCAGGAAAAGATATGGGACAGAACGGTCAGTTGCTGTTTTTGACAGAGAAAAAATTGAAGGATTTAATTTTTCGTGGAGCGTGGTTCTTGATTCATATATTAAAGCAATTGAACACTCTTATGGCTTAAAGTGGCAGATTTTATTGAATGAATATATCAATGTTTTTAATATGGAGAATCTCGGTAAGAACATGATTCTTCCTGAAATGAAAAAGAAGATTGTAAATATATCCAAGGTTTACAGTTCGGTCTGGAGAGAATTTGCCGACATACTTCCAAGTGGTAATGATGGATTAAAAAACAGATGCATGAAGATGGCTGATGAATTGCAGGCTTGCTTTGGAGCACATACAATACGACAGTTTATTGATATACATAACCGTACTATAGGTGAGATAGTAGTACCTGATAATGTTAAGGCGTTAGAGAAAGAATCACTGACTTGTCTTAAGGAGGTTCTCGTTGCCAAAGCATCAAAAGACATAGGTAACAGGGAACTAAATGTATTCATAGAAAAGGCAGAGAAAGATTCTGAACTGATATCAGGGGATCCTAAGCAGGGCGCGATTATCCGAAGAAAATATATGGATAATTATATCATGATCCTTAAGGGGAGTAATGATTATAACTGGTGGGAAAATGACAATGCACCAAAAGCAGTTATAAAGAGTTTTAATATCAAGCCTAAGGGCAGTTCTTTGCATATGACATTTAACGTTACATGCGTTAAGGAACGTGATGAAGATGTTAACTATCAGGCGGGAATTTTCCTTTCCGGTGATGATGGCGGAAGCATGCACGGTAATGATTATATGTGTGCAATTAATAATCACAATGAGATTGTGGTTTCAAGGATAAAAGACAGGGAAATAAAATCTAATATTTCTCTTGGAGAAGGAGAAAAACTGAGCGTCCTTGTGGATGGAAAAAACATATACATGGGAAAACGTTCTGAGGGAGTAGACATGTATATGGTTAAGATGAGACATGAACTGATGGGGAATGTTAATGTAGGTGTTGTATGTAAGCGATGGGAAAGCATATGTGGCTTGGGAATAGAAGTCAAAGAAATTGATTTGGAGGAATAAAAATGCAAAGTAAACTGCATAGAAATATAGTACATGCGTACACAACCGTTCCTATGTATTGTAATCGTCTTGATGGAGCGGTATCTGATTTTACAGACATAACATGGGAGGATTTTAAGAGATTACCGGTTATGAGAAAAGAGGATTTCAGAAAGGATGTCAGCAGATGTATATCTTCTAATTACATAATTGATTATATGTCAGGGCGACTTGGAAAAATGTCTACTTCAGGTACATCAGGAGTTGTTATGGACATATACAAGACCCATGATGATTACAGAAAATCCATGGCGGAATTATGGCTTAGAAGAAGTCGTTATTATGGGATAAAAACAGAAGACAGAATGTGTTATTTTTATACGGCAGCACCGGGAGTTGACAGTGAACACAGAGGTGTCCGTTATGTTGAGATAAAAAATATGCTGGGCTTTAGTAAGAGAAATATCAATGAAGAAAGCATGGAAGTCATTTATGAAATGATGAATGATTTTCAACCGGTCTGGATGACTATACAGCCGGGGATGATGGTATTGTTGCTCGACTATATAAAGAAAAATCATAATGAAGTCATAAAATCATTAAAGTATATAGAATTTACCGGAGAAATGGTAACGAGAGCTTTAAAAGAAGAAGTAAAAAATCTGCTTGGATGCTGTGTAGCCGACCAATATGGCTGTCATGAGATGAACTCCATTGCATATGAATGTCCTCAGGGGAATATGCATGTTATGGAATCCAACGTTCATGTGGAAATATTGGAGAACGACTGTATTGTGGAAGATGGCAAAGAGGGAGAAATATGTGTTACATCCCTTAACAATGATGTCATGCCGTTTGTAAGGTACATGATAGGAGACAGAGGTTACATATCTAATGATTTGCATTGCAAATGTGGCAATAAAAGTCCGGTGTTAAAAATTACTGAGGGCAGGAGTAACACAATGATAAAGAGGGAAGACGGAACGTGGATTAATAAATATGTATTGTATGAGCCGATTGAGATTATGAATGACATGGTTAATCTGATTGTTCAGTTCCAGATAACACAGAAAGATTATAACTATTTTGAAATTCAGATGGTGTTAGACGATGAAGTAATGGAAGATGCTTATCTGACACAGGAGGATGTAGTAAATAAATATATGGAACTGATGAAAGAGAATGGGCTTAGGGATTGTGAGTTCGAGTTTCGATTTGTAGACTTTATAATGTCGGGAGAGAATAATAAGGTGGAATGGTTTGTTGGGATGGAATAATAAATAATATGTGGAATTTTAGTGACTACGGCAACAAAATTGCTGTTATTGATAAGAATGGAAATAAATATACTTACCTGCAACTTGAAGTAATGAGCAGGGATTTTTATCATGCTGTTAATGAAAGATGTCTGGTATTTATACTCTGTGACAACAATCTTGAAACATTGTATGCATATGTTTCATGCATTAACAATCAGATAGTGCCTCTTATGCTGGATGGTTCCATGTCGCCTCATTTACTAAAAGGGTTATTGGATAAATATAAGCCGAGGTACATATGGATGCCAAAGGACAGGCAGATTGATGGTGAGATAGTGTGGGAAAAAGACAATTATGTATTAAAGGAGCTTAATGACAATTATTATTTTGATGAAAACCTAGCATTGTTGTTATCTACTTCAGGTTCCACAGGAAGTGCAAGACTTGTCAGATTATCATATAAGAACCTTTTAGCAAATACAAAGGCTATTATCAAAGCGTTGGAGATTGACTGTGAACACAGGCCAATTACGATGCTGCCGTTTAGTTATACATACGGATTGTCGATTATTAACACGCACCTTTATGTCGGTGCGTGTATTTTGCTTACAAATGAAAGTTTTATGACAAAGAAGTTTTGGGATTACTATAACCAGAATGGTGGCAATTCTATTGCCGGTGTATCTACGACTTTTGAGTATATGGGAAGGTTAGGACTGTTTGAGCGTGTAGATGACAGGCTGCGTATGATTACCCATGCCGGTGACAGATTAAACAGGGAACTATATAGAAAAATGGTGGAATATTCGAAAAAAAAGAACTGCAGGTTTTATCCTATGTATGGACAGACAGAAGCTACTGCCAGAATATCCATTATGAATGAAGCATTTACAGAGAACATAATAGGTACCATAGGAAAAGGTTTAGACGGGGTAAAACTAACAATACAGGATAGTAAAGGACAAATCATAACAACCCCTCACTGTGAGGGAGAACTTGTGGTATACGGAGATAATGTTGCGCAGGGATACGCATTTGATTACAGTGATTTAAAAAAATCCGATGAATGGAATGGAAGACTGGCAACCCATGACAGAGCATATTTTGATGAGAATGGATACTATTTTGTCACAGGAAGAGATGATAATTATATCAAGATTAATGGGAAAAGAATAAATCTTACTGAGATAGAAGAATTATTATATAAGAAATCAGGTGAGGTTTATGTTGTACAACATGTTGATGAGAAAATCGCCGTATACGGAAAAATTACTGATGATATAAAGGCGTATATAAAATCAATAGTTAATCTTTCAAAAGTAGTGTTTGTGAATGTTGATAAGATTCCGTTATTAGGGAATGGAAAAAAAGATATAAAAAAGCTCCGTGAAACGGGGGACGGTTCTTCGTTCCAAAACTGAAACAGGGGACGGTTCCTCGTTCCCAAAAAGGATGTCATTAGAAACATTCCTTGCTTTGGCTTGGAACGAGGAACCGTCCCCTGTTTCATTGGAACGAAGAACCGTCCCCCGTTTCACTCTTGCCTACACGTGTAGACTGTGCTATAATGACAGTTCAGACATATGAGGAAAGAAGGACATACAGTACATGAAAAAGAAGAAATATATAATTGTGTGTGCCGGTCTTATACTAATAGTTACTGCGGGAATCGCATTAAAGCTTGCATCGGTAGGTGGCGAGGATGACCAGATAAAGCTTACAAGTCTTTCGAGGGAAGCAGTTAATACGATTAAACCTGTGGATGAGAAGGATGGCAACAGGATTGATAAAGACAAAACCGGAAGAACCGATTATGAACCGGATGAAGAAGAAGGAAAAGGAACTATAGATACAGAGGGAATGGTTAATGAGGACGGTACGATTGATGTATATATCGATGGTGTGATGTCTGTAAAGAAATTGCCGGACAGTACCATACAGAATAACGCTGACAAGCCGGATGTGGATCCAAAAAGCCGTACGGTTCTTGTTAATAAGATGTATCCGCTTGAGGATGATTACAAGCCAGATGATCTTGTGGATGTGGATGTTAAGTTTTCTATTAACTATGCAGATGAGAAGCGAAAACTCAGGCAGGAAGCTGCCGAGGCACTTGAGGCTATGTTTGAGTGTGCCGGTAAGAGTGGCGTTGAGCTTATAGGTGTGTCGGGATTTCGTTCTTTTGAAAGACAGAAGACCATTTATAATAACAATCTGATCTATCAGGGATATGATCATACCAATAAGTATTCGGCAAGACCGGGAAGAAGTGAACATCAGACAGGATGGGCGATAGACATTTCCTGTGAAAGCATGGATGGAAATCTTACGGATGAATTTATCGGTACTCCTGAGGGACAGTGGGTAAAAAAGAACTGTTTCAGATTTGGATTTGTAGTAAGATATCCAAAGAGTAAGGAAGATATAACAGGTTATTCTTACGAACCGTGGCATATAAGATATGTTGGATATGACCTTGCAAGATATCTTTATGAGCAGGGAATTACATTGGATGAGTATTATGGATATGAGGCTGATTTAGAAGCGATTGAAAAAGAGGAAAAAGAGTATTACGATGAGTTTATGGGAATAGGTTACGAGCCAACATATGTTCCGATGGACGAGCCAACACTTCTTCATACGGATGAGCCGCAGGCAACGGATGAACCGACAGAGGAACCGGTGCAGACAATAGAACCAACGAAGACGCCGAAGCCAACGGATACACCAACACAGGAGCCGACGGACCCACCGACTGAAAAGCCGACAGAGCAACCGACGGAGACGCCAACGAAAAAGCCGACAGAGCAACCGACGAAAAAACCAACGAAGACGCCGGAGCCGACTCAGGAGGCAACAGCAACACAGACAGAGGAACCAACCAAAGAAGCGACAAGGACACCAAGAACAACAAGAACCCCGAGACCTACAAGGTCTGCCGCTCCAACGCAAAACGCTGACGGCGAATCAACAAATGGTTAATGAAAAACGTGGTCGTTAAGATCTATAACAGTTAAACGCGACGGATTGGAGAAAATATGATTAGATCATTTTTAGTAGTATTGTTTATTGTGTTGGTGGGAATATTAAGCCTGCCACTGTATCTTGTGGTATTTATCATCGGTAAATTTGATGAGCGAAAGAAAGCCGCTGTTACTCAGAAGATAGTTGGCGTTGCGCTCAGGACAATAATGTTAATATCCGGTGTGAAGCTGGATGTTCAGGGAATTGAAAATGTTCCAAAGGATGAAGCGGTTCTTTATATTGCAAACCACAGAGGATATTTTGACACCGTAGTAACTTATCCGATGGTTCCGACGCTTACAAGATACATTGCCAAAGCTGATATGCAGAAACTGCCTGTAGTCAGCAGATGGATGAAGATTTTAAAATGTCTTTTCATTGAAAGAGACAACCCAAAACAAAGTCTTGGTGTTATTATTACGTCTATTCAGTATATAAAAGAAGGTTATTCAATATTTGTTATGCCTGAAGGAACAAGAAACCACAAGGATGAGCTTCTTCCTTTTAAGGACGGAACATTTAAGATAGCATCAAAGACAGGATGCAAGGTTATACCGGTTGCCATAAAAGGAACTGATGATATTCTTGAGAATCACAGTCCTAAGATTAAGGCAGGAAAAGTAAGTGTAAGATACGGTAAGCCGGTAGACATGGCAGAATTTACAGCGGATGAAAAGAAACGTCCGGGAGAAAAATTCAGACAGATAGTAACTGATATGCTTAAAGAAATGTAGGCATAATGTTTATTTAAATGTGGACATTCCTATAGATTATGTGTATTATTTATTTTGTCATTAAAAATATTATCTCGATATCAGAAATTGGAGGAACATATTCATGGGTGGTATTAATTGGATTATCGTAGGTATCGTGGTTGCAGTAGTTGTTATAGCTTTTGGAGTATTAGCGTACCTTGGTAATAAGCTTCAGAAGAAACAGGATGCTGCCAATGAGCAGATGAAGCAGGCAGCACAGCAGGTATCGATGCTTGTAATTGATAAAAAGAAAATGCGTCTTATAGATGCCAACATGCCAAAGATAGTTATGGATCAGACACCAAAGTATCTTCGCAAATCCAAAGTGCCTATCGTAAAGGCAAAGATTGGACCACAGATTGTTAATCTTATGTGTGATGCAAAGATATTTGACCAGATTCCTGTTAAGAAGGAAATTAAGGCAACTGTCAGCGGAATATACATTATAGAAGTAAGAGGAGTAAGAGGTCCTCTTGAGAAGCCTAAGACAAAAGAAGAACTTAAGGCTGAGAAGAAGGCAGCAAAGAAAGCAGCTAAGAAGGAAGCTAAGGAAGTTTCAAAGAAGGTTGCAAAGAAGGCCGCTAAATAATTATTTAAAAAAATTAATCCCATATGCGATAAAACTGCATATGGGATTTTTTATTGAATCTTTATCTCCATATAGTTATGACTTATATACTCATCGTTCAGATAGAGCTTGTAGTCAATTAAAATGCTGATATCCTGTGATATCTCAACCTGAAGGTCGCTTGTGTTTATCTCCATTAGAAATACTCCTTGCGGGGTTCTGTAGGATGTTGCAAAGCGTTCTCCAGGGATAAATGTCATGTGAGAACCAACGGCACCTTTTTTTAAGAGGTCAACTTTAGGGACATTTTCCTTAAAACTGATTATAAGAGTGTTAGAGGATTTGGTTATTTCCTCACCGGGTGACAAATACTCATCGTAAAGGATGTAGTGTTTGTCGCCTTTTAGATAATAGGTTCCTTCTACGACAGAGCTTATGCAGTCTCCTTTTGTGTGAGCGGCTTTTGGTGCATTTATACGGGCATTAAGAAATATTCTTACGGGTTTTTTATTCATTTAATACCTCCAGAATTGCGTCACGTACGTCGCATGGAAGAATTGTGTTTGCAAGTGTCTTGAATTTGTCTGCACCGTCGCTTACATAAAACTCGTGCTTTGGAACGGCGGGAGGATTCTTGCACATAAGGTCTGATGCAAGAAGAACTTCCTTGAGGGAGCGGGCAGTTTCATATGCCGGATTAACCAATGTGATGTCAGGGCCTACGAAACGTTCAATGGCATGACGAAGTAAAGGATAATGGGTGCAGCCGAGTATCAGTGTGTCTATGTCATCGTTGACAAGCTCTGATATATAGCGCTTTATCATTGCGTCAGTCACAGGGTCGTCTGTCATTCCTTCCTCAACAAGATTTACGAACAAAGGACATGCTTTGCCAAAAACCTTAATGTCAGGGTTGGTCATGTTGAGAAATTCGTTGTATATATGGCTGTTAATTGTGCCTTCGGTTCCTATTACGCCTACACGCTGGTTGCGGGTTGCAGCAGCGGCCGCATTGGCACCCGGACGCACAACGCCGATGATAGGAATGTCAAATTCCGCACTCATTTCTTCTCTTGCAAATGCAGTTGCGGTATTGCAGGCTATAACAATGGCCTTTACGCCTTTATCAATCAGAAATCTGATAATCTGACGGGAATATTTTATGATTGTTTCCTTTGATTTGTTACCATATGGAACTCTTGCGGTATCCCCAAAGTAAATGATAGTTTCGTTGGGAATCTGGCGCATTATTTCTCTTGCAACGGTAAGACCGCCCACGCCTGAATCAAATACACCTATAGGTGAATCGCTTGACATATTAAAACCCTCCCGGTATTAATTGTTTCTTTCAAATGCAAGGTCGATAAGTTTATCAACCAGAACTTTTTTGTCTATACCTCTTGCTTCCCAAAGCATAGGGTACATGCTTATAGGGGTAAAGCCCGGAAGCGTGTTAATCTCGTTAAATACAACTTCATTGGTTTCATTTTCGAGGAAGAAATCAACTCTTGAAAGTCCGTATCCGTCAACTGCCTTAAATATCTCAAGAGCTTTGTGACGTATCTCTGCAACCTTTCCGTCAGGAAGTGAAGGATCGATTATTGTCTTTGAATCCGCATTGTTGTATTTTGCTTCGTAATCATAAAAATCAGCAGCGGCAAGTATCTCGCCTACACCTGATGCATCGAAATTTTTACCGCCGATAACGGCACATTCAATCTCGCGGCCGACGATAGTCTCCTCAACGAGAATCTTTGAGTCGTGTCTTGCTGCAAGAATGAGAGAAGTTATAAGTTCGTCTTTGTCATGTGCTTTTGAAACACCTTGTGATGAACCTGCGTTTGAAGGTTTAACAAATACAGGGTAGTTAAGCTTTGCCTCAACTCGTGCAACGCAGTGGTCAAGGTCGCTTAATTCGTGACGGCGTACAGGTACATACTGGGCCTGACGGATTCCTATCTCGTCAACAACAACTTTTGTGAAAAATTTGTCCATTGTTATTCCGGAAGATACAACGCCACATCCTACGTAAGGAATTCCCGCTAATGTGAAAAGTCCCTGAACGGTTCCGTCTTCGCCGTATAAACCATGAAGTGCAGGAAATGCAACATCGATTGGCTGGCGGGTTATCTTGTCACCGTCTATGTAAAGTATTCCCTTGTGGGAAGTGTCCGGAGAAATCACGGCTGTAGTAGTGGATTCTTCCCATTTGCCGGATTTAATGTCATCTATGCTGTCTGTTTTTAACCATCTGCCGTCCTTTGTAATTCCGATAAGATGGATATCATATTTGTCTGTGTCGATATTTGATGCAATGCATGCTGCCGAAACGCAGGATACATCGTGTTCTGATGATCTGCCGCCGAATAATACGGCTATATTTTTTTTGCTCATGATTGTCCTCGATTCTAATTTGGTTTTATGCAGACTTATTTTACTCTAATAATACGAAACTTTCAACAAGTCAGATATATAGATTATATGATGAAAATAAAATAATTGTGTGTTATACTTGGCAAAGTGCGTAAAAATACTTTTGATGTGACATTTATTGGTGCATTAAAGCGAAAGGATTATTTGAATTATATGGAAACAATGTCATTTGAACAGATGGAATTACCTAAGGAGATTCTTAGGGCGGTTAAGGATATGGGATTTGAGGAGGCAAGTCCGATACAGACCCAGGCGATACCTGTTGCTCTTACAGGAGTTGATATATTAGGACAGGCACAGACCGGAACCGGAAAGACGGCAGCATTTGGTATACCGGTTTTAAGCAGGATTGATCCTAAGGTTAAAAAGCTTCAGGCTGTTATTCTTAGCCCGACAAGGGAACTGGCAATACAGATATCTGAGGAAATGCACAAAATGTCTAAGTACATGCATGGAATAAAGATACTTCCTATATATGGTGGACAGGATATTGTAAGACAGATTAAAGGTCTTAAGTCAGGTGTGCAGGTTGTTATCGGAACACCGGGACGTGTGATGGATCATATGCGTAGAAAGACTGTCAAATTCGATAAAGTTAAGATGGTTGTCCTTGATGAGGCGGATGAGATGTTAAACATGGGATTTGTGGATGATATCGAGACAATCTTAAGGGATACTCCATCCGACAGACAGACGTTGCTTTTTTCGGCAACAATGTCGCCGGAGATTAAAAATATAGCAAAGAATTACCAGAAGGATGCAACGCTTATTAAAATAACAAAGAAGGAGCTTACGGTTCCTAAGATTGAGCAGTATTACTATGAGGTTAAGGCAAAAAACAAGGAGGAAGCTTTGTGCAGACTTCTGGATATGTACAATCCAAAGCTCTCGCTCGTATTTTGCAATACTAAGAAAAAAGTTGATGAGCTGGTGGAGTCACTCAAGGAAAGAGGTTATTTTGCGGAAGGGCTTCACGGAGATCTGAAACAGCATCAGCGTGACAGGGTTATGAGAGGCTTTAAGTCGGGCGGAACGGATATTCTGGTAGCTACCGACGTAGCGGCAAGAGGAATAGACGTGGATGACGTGGAAGCTGTATTTAACTATGACGTTCCGCAGGACGATGAGTACTATGTTCACAGAATAGGAAGAACCGGACGTGCCGGAAGAGAAGGAAGAGCATTTACGTTTGTTGTTGGAAGAGAAATTTACAAACTTAAGGACATAATGAAGTATTGCAAGACGAAGATAAAGCTTGCACCTGTTCCGTCTGCCGGAGATGTGCGTACAGGTAAGATTGAAAAGATTCTTACAAGTATAGATGACATTATAGTAAATGAAGATTTGGACGATATGCTCGACTATGTGGAGGATTGGGTAAATGAGTGTGATTACACTTCTCTTGACGTGGCAGCGGCATTTCTTAAAATGGCACTGGGCAAAGAGGGCGGATCTTACGATGAAGACCTCAATGCAAGCACCCGTTACTATGAGGATACCAAGAATAAATCCGGCATGGTAAGACTTTTTATTAATGTCGGTAAGAAAAACGGAGTGCGCGCAGGCGATATTCTTGGAGCCATTGCCGGTGAATCGGGAATGCCGGGAAGACTTGTCGGCTCAATTGACATGTACGACAAATACACATTTGTTGATGTGCCGGCAGAACATGCGGCAAATGTAATCAAGGCAATGAAGAACGCGACAATCAAGGGCAAGAACGTGAATGTGGAGAAAGCCAACGTGAAGTAGTGAAACGGGGGACGGTTCCTCGTTCCAAAACTGAAACAGGGTGGAACAAGGAACCGTCCCCCGTTTCACCTCCCCCCATTGACTCTCGCCCGTTCAAGTTGTATTATAACTTATCATAAGGGGTACAACGGAGGAATGTTATGGAAGAATTTATGACTTTTGATTTCGGTGATGATGAAGATATTAAAAGTAAGTTTGATGTGTTAGAGGAAGAACTTAATAAGAACGGACACATAGACCCTAATCTTTATCTTGAATATGATGTTAAGAGAGGACTTAGAGATTCTAACGGTAAGGGTGTTCTTACAGGACTTACCGAGATTTCTGATGTTTGCGGATACTCGGTTGAGGGCGGCAGGCTGATTCCTTCTGATGGACGTCTGTATTATCAGGGAATTAATGTTGCTGATATAGTAAATGACCTTGGTGACAGAAGATATGGTTTTGAGGAGACTATTTATCTGCTCCTTTTTGGAAAGCTTCCTACAAGAACACAGCTTGAGAATTTTATAAGTCTGACAGGTGAACTTATGAGTCTTGATGCCAGATTTGTCAGAGATGTGGTAATGAAGGCTTCTAATGCCAACATTATGAATTCTATGCAAAGATGTGTACTTTCATTGTTTACATATGATAATGCAGCAGATGATGTTACCGTTCATAATGTTTTAAGACAGTCGTTAGAGATTATTTGCAAGCTGCCTGTTATATCTGTTTATTCATATCATGCATACAGACATTTCAGACAGGGAGAATCGTTGCTCATAAGAAATCCGCACAAAGGTCTTTCGATGGCGGAAAATATTTTGAGAATACTTCGTCCTAACGGAAAATATACAGAGCTTGAGGCTAAGGTTTTAGATATTGCGTTGATACTTCACGCTGAGCATGGCGGCGGTAACAACTCTACATTTACCAATCATGTTGTTACATCATCAGGAACAGATACTTACTCGGCAGTTGCAGCGTCAATAGGTTCGCTTAAAGGACCTCGTCATGGTGGTGCCAACCTTAAGGCTCAGAATATGTTTGATAATATCAAAGAGAACGTCAGCAACTGGAATGATGAGGTTGAGATAACAAGATATCTTGGTAAGATTCTTGATAAGGAAGTGTTTGATAAAAAAGGTCTTATATATGGTATGGGACATGCTGTATATACACTTTCCGATCCAAGAGAAGTTATTCTTAAAAAGTTCGCACAGGAGCTTGCTGCTGAAAAAGGTCGCGAGGATGAATTTGCCCTTTATGACAATATTGAGAGAATAGCAAAAGAGCTCATCCCAAGCAGAAGAAAAGTATTTAAGGATGTATGTGCCAATGTGGATTTCTACAGTGGATTTGTATATTCAATGCTTGGAATACCACAGGAAATGTTTACGCCGTTATTTGCAATAGCCAGAGTTCCGGGCTGGAGCGCTCACAGACTTGAGGAAATAAGAAACGACGGTAAGATAATAAGACCTGCCTACAAGTATGTAGGTGAACATGTGCCATATGTTCAGATCAAGGACAGAAAATAATATTTTCAGTATATAAATATATTTAATTCAAAAAATAATCCGCAGACTTGCTTTAACCGAACGTTTAAACTGGTTAGTAAGCAAATATCTGCGGATTATTTATTCTTTTGGGAATTCCTTCTTAACATCGCTTGCACCGGAAAGATAATCAATACACAGATTGTAATAAGTGCCAAGACGTTTAAGATGCTCCACGGGAATGCGGGTTTTGCCGCTTTCGTAGTCGCAATAAGTTCGTTGCCCAACGTGAAGAACAGAGGCTATCACGGATTGGGATATGCAACGTTCTTCGCGTACTTCACGAATTCGTTTGTGTAACTCCATAATATCACCCTGTTTGTAATTTGTATATGTGTTAATAATTATATAATAATACATAGTGGCTAATTGTGAAAATAGAGTTATAAACTCTGATGAAATACAGTCAAGAAAATTGTTGCTGACTGTAAATATCACAAAAGCGTTAGTTGCAAATGTTACAAAAGTGTTGCAAAAATAATAAATCCTGTTAAAATATAAAGTACGCCTCTCTTGGAGAAAAATCATAACAAAGGGAGGATTTGAATGTATGTATAGGATGGAATTATTATGAAGAAAACAAGATTTATAGCGGCATTTATGGCATGCGTCATGACATGGCAGGCAGTGCCGTCTGTTGCAGATAAGACATTGGCGGCGGTTGGTACTGAGGAGACACAGGTAGTCGAAGCGGTTGGCGTAGAAGAGACTGATCTTGACGAAAGTGTATCAGGACTTAGTAATGAAAGCATTATATATGATTTTTTCAGAAATGAAATAGGACTTAATATGGCAGCAACCTGTGGTGTTCTTGCTAACATTGAACAGGAATCATTATTTAGCCCTACGGCACATAATCCACATGACAGTGGTGGAACTACAAGCTACGGAATAGTTCAGTGGAACAGCGGTAAAGGGGCAGGTAACAGACTTAATTCATTAAAAAAGTGGTGTTCAAAAAAAGGACTGAATTATAAGAGTCTTGATGCACAGCTTAAGTTTATTAAGTATGAGCTTGAGAATATTTCTTATTTTAGACTAGAAAAGCTTAAAGCGGTTCCGGATACTGCAGCGGGAGCTCATGAGGCAGCACTTATCTGGGCAAAATTTTTTGAAGGTTGTTCATCAAGCTTTCATGCTGAGAGGGCAAGTAGAGCAAAGAATGTTTTCTGGCCTTATTATAAAAAAGGTGGAATCAATCCGCAGGGAAGACTTGAAGAAGTTATCGCGGAAGGCGGTAAGCTTTACGTAAGAGGCTGGGCAATGGATGAGGACAATCTGGCAAAGTCACTTGAGGTTAAGATTTATGTTGATGGAAAGTATTACAAGACCATAAAAGCAGATAAGCATTTTTCATCGGCATCAACCGCGCCCGTTGCAATTAAAAAGACAGGATGCAGATATGAATTTGAAGAGATAATTAATACAGATTTTAGTGGGGATCATATTATTGCAGCTTATGCGGTTAATACCGGAAGCGGTAAAGATACAATATTACCGGGTTCTGATAATAAGACGAATATAACAAAAGAAGCAAAGGCACCTGTTATATCCGATGTTAAGGTTGAAGCTGATGATAAGGGTTACACAGTCAGCTGTAAGGTTAAAGATGACAGTAAGTTATCGATGGTAAAATTCCCAACCTGGACAAAATATAATGAAAAAGATGATTTGGTAACACCATGGAAGAAGGCTGCTTGCTACAGTGGTACCTATACCGGTGGCAGATATGTTTTCCGTGTTAACAGAAGTGCTCATAATGATGAGCTGGGTGAATATATAACCAGTATATATGCATGTGACTATTTTGGTAACAGTAAATATTGCAATGTTACATGGAAATATGATGTTCAATTGCCAACAGTAAAAGTGAATGTGGGTAATGGTGAACTTAACGTAAGATGGAGTAAGGTTGATGGTGCAGATAAATACAGAGTATTTAAATATGCGGATGGTAAATGCGTTAAGGTTGCGGATACAAATGATGTAAAATATCTGATTGAAGACCTTGATAATGATAAGGAGTACGGTGTTCTTGTTCTTGCATGTTATAAAGGAACATGGTCTACATACACAAAGGCAGATGTAATAAAAGCAACCCCTCATTCTACAGCAAAGAAAGAAAATGCAATAGAGTGCGAGACAATTGTAAGAAGCTATAGTGAAAAGGTTCAGAACGTGAAGGTTAATGTCAGTACCAAATATAAGGTGCCAATGACATACACAACGGATAACAGTAAAGTAACAGTTGATTCCAAAGGAAAGATGACAATTGCAGCAGGTTTTAGCGGTAAAGTTAAGATAACAGCTACCGCTAATGCTACAGATAAGTATAAGGCTTCAATAAAGTCATTTATGTTATATGTACCGGCAAAGACAACTCTTAAAGACTTAAAGAGCAATACTGCAGGGAAGATGACAGTTAACTGGAATAAAACTGATTACGCAACCGGATATGTTATTCAGTATTCAAAGACTGCGGATTTTGCAAAAGGAACGACACGACTGGTAACCTTAGGCGGATACTCAAGAGAGACATACACGGTAACGAGACTTGCAAGCAATACAACTTATTATGTAAGAGTAAGAACTTACAAGACAACGGGGGATGTAACAGCATACTCTGCATGGAGTAATGTTAAGAAGGTAAAGGTTAAGTAAGAAAGAATATTAAAAAGTAAACTAAAAATAATATGCCGGCAGATTTGTTCTGTCGGCATATTATTTATTGTCGCATGGCTCGTTGCTTAACCGAAGTATCTCTTGAGGAGTCCTTCAAGAGCCTTACCATGTCTTGCTTCATCTCTTGCCATCTCGTGAACTGTGTCATGGATTGCATCGAGGTTATTCTTCTTAGCGCATGTTGCAAGATCCATCTTGCCTGATGTTGCGCCGTATTCACAGTCAACTCTCCATTCAAGGTTTTTCTTTGTTGAGTTTGTCATGTTCTTTTCAAGGTCAGATCCGAGAAGCTCTGCAAATTTTGCAGCATGTTCAGCTTCTTCGTAAGCTGCCTTTTCCCAGTAAAGTCCAATCTCCGGATATCCTTCACGGTGTGCAATTCTTGCCATGCAAAGGTACATTCCGACTTCTGAACATTCTCCGTTGAAGTTAGCTACAAGCTGATCGAATATGTATTTCTTGTCTTCTTCGCTTATATCAGGATTGTTCTTAACTGTCTTAGCATAGATTCCAAGTTCATGTTCTGCTGCAAGTTTAATCTCACCTTCAACCGGCTTAAACTTATCTGATTTTACATGACATACAGGACACTCTGCTGGTGGAGCATCTCCTTCATAGATATAACCGCATACTGTACATACAAATTTCATAACGCAAACCTCCATTTTCATATTTTAACCACGCCTAAACGCAATGTTACAATAATTTTACAGGTTATTTTTTTGCGTGTCAACAATTGAAATGTTGACAAGAGTAAGAGTGCGATAATATACTTGTAATGTTAATCAGGAATATAAGAGGAGGTGCCACTATGGCAAAGAAACCATACTATATTACAACGGCTATAGCATATACATCAGGCAAACCTCATATCGGTAACACGTATGAGATTGTTCTTGCCGACAGTATAGCAAGATATAAGAGAGAAAAAGGATTTGATGTTCGTTTCCAGACAGGAACAGACGAGCATGGACAGAAGATTGAGATTAAGGCATCTGAAGCAGGAATTACTCCTAAGGAGTTTGTAGATAATGTTTCAACTCAGATAAAAGGTATCTGGGATCTTATGAACACTTCATATGACAGATTCATCAGAACTACAGATGAGGATCATGAGAAGCAGGTTCAGAAGATTTTTAAGAAGCTTTACGATAAAGGTGATATTTACAAGGGATTTTATGAAGGAATGTATTGTACTCCTTGCGAGTCCTTCTTCACATCATCGCAGCTTGTTGACGGAAAATGTCCTGATTGCGGACGTCCATGTACACCGGCTAAGGAAGAAGCGTATTTCTTAAAGCTTGGTAAATATACAGACAGACTTATTAAACATATAGAAGAGAATCCGGATTTCATCCAGCCGGAATCACGTAAGAACGAGATGATGAACAACTTCATCAAGGCAGGTCTTCAGGATCTTTGTGTTTCAAGAACATCATTTAAATGGGGAATACCTGTTGATTTTGATGACAAGCATGTTATCTATGTTTGGATTGATGCGTTAAGCAACTACATCACAGGACTTGGATTTGATCTTGATGGTAACAGTGACGAGCTTTATAACAAATACTGGCCATGTGACCTTCATCTTATCGGAAAGGACATTTTAAGATTCCACACAATCTACTGGCCGATTATGCTTATGGCACTTGACCTTCCTCTTCCAAAGCAGATTTTCGGACATCCTTGGCTTTTACAGGGTGACGGAAAGATGAGTAAGTCAAAGGGTAACGTTATCTATGCGGACGACCTTGTTGAGATGTTCGGTGTTGATGCAGTAAGATATTTTGTTCTTCATGAGATGCCGTTTGAAAGCGACGGAGTTATAACGTGGGAGCTTATGGTTGAGAGAATGAATTCTGACCTTGCAAATACTCTCGGTAACCTTGTAAACCGTACTATCTCAATGACCAACAAATATTTTGACGGTGTTGTAAGCGATAAAAAGGCTACGGATTCATTTGATGAAGATTTAAAGGCGGTTGCTCTTAAGACACTCGGACTTGTTGATGAGAAGATGGATAAGCTTCGTGTTGCGGATGCAATCACACAGATATTTAATCTCTTCAAGAGATGCAACAAGTATATCGACGAGACAATGCCTTGGGTTCTTGCAAAGGATGAAGATAAGAAGGACAGACTTGCCACAGTAATGTACAATCTTGTTGAGAGCATCACAATCGGTGCAAGTCTTTTGGCACCATTTATGCCACAGACTGCAGATAAGATTGCAAAGATGTTAAATACAAAGCTTAGAAGTTTTGATGAGCTTGATCAGTATGGACTTTATCCTTCGGGTAATAAAGTAACAGATGCGCCTGAGATTTTATTTGTACGTCAGGATATAGAGAAAGTACTTGAGGAAGTGAATGCTAAGAAGGAAGCAAGTGAAGAAGCTGCCGCTAAGGATGAAAATGTAATCGACATAGAGCCAATGCCTGAGATTACTTACGATGACTTTGCAAAGATGCAGTTCCAGGTAGGTGAGATAATTGCCTGCGAGGAAGTTAAAAAGTCTAAGAAGCTTCTTTGCTCACAGGTTAAGATAGGCTCACAGGTTAAGCAGATCGTGTCAGGAATCAAGGCATACTATTCTCCTGAGGAGATGGTTGGAAAGAAAGTAATGGTTCTTGTTAACTTAAAACCTGCAAAGCTTGCAGGGGTAGTTTCAGAAGGAATGCTTCTTTGCGCTGAAAATGAAAAAGGAGAACTTGCACTTGTTGTTCCTGAAAAGGACATGCCTGCAGGTGCCCAGATCTGCTAGTTTTTGGGAAGATTAATTAGGGATAAATAAAGTAATTTACAGTACCGGTATTCGATGAAAATCGATGCCGGTATTTTCCTTTTAAGAAAATTTTAATAAAAAAGTACTAAATTTAATATTTTCATGTGTTATAGTTTTAGCTGACTGTTTGAATGTTTTACAGACTTTAGAAAAACAAATTATTATGTCAGGAGGTATGAAAGTGAATTTCAAGATAAGACTGAAAAGGGTCAACAGAGGACTTGTGCTGGGCGCGGCAGTGATTTTAGGCACAGCATTGTACGTTTTTATTGCACATAGAAGATTTGTTAACGCAACAGATGGAATTAAAACAGATGCCAGCAATTTTATCAACGCTTATATGACTGCAACTGAGAGTGATATAAAAGGCGTTTGGAGTGAGGAAGATAAGAAAGCTCAGATAGCTGAGATTGATAAGGTTATGGATGCATATTGGACGGACAAGACTATAGGTAGTTCTGTGGTAGACGGAATGCTTGTAGGCGATGGCGGTGGAATGTGTAAAAAGAAAGATTTCAAAGATTTTTATAAAATGTGTTACGATGAAGATTATGTAGGCAATGTTAAGGATTGCGATGCTTCCATTGAAAAGGCCAAGATTAAGGAATATGGTAACAAAGGAGCATTGTACACAGCTGATGTAACAGTGACCATGACTATTCCAAAATATATGTGTTTTCCGGGGTTAAGTGGTTATGATACATATTACGATGATATTGTGGATTTTGTAGGTGAAGATTCCATGAATACAAATGAGGACAGACAGGCGATGGTTAGAGAGGGTTATATCAAGGACGATTCTGTAGAAGTAAGTGTTAAGTACAGTGTGTCATTTATTTATCTGTATACAGATGGTGAATGGAAAATAAGTGAGGCTGAGATTTACTCAATGTGGGACGGAGAAGTTATAGGCGAAACTCAGGGAGAAAAATATGAAATATCAAATATCAGCCTGAAAGATGATGAAGAATCTGATGATGTGCAGACACCGATGGATGCAATTAAGAAAGGAGAGGAATAATGGAGACAGCGCTTAAGATAGAGCATTTAAATAAAACATTAGGCAAAAAACAGATATTGCATGATGTAAGCTTTGAAACATATAAAGGAGAAGTTTTCGGATTCCTCGGACCTAATGGTGCAGGTAAGACAACTACCATTAAAATAGCAGTTGGTATGCTGTTCTTGGATGAGGGAGAAATAAGTATATGCGGTGTGGATATAAAGAAAAACTTTGAAGATGCAATGAGCCTTGTTGGCGGAATTGTTGAGAATCCTGAGATGTATAAGGAATTGTCCGGAATGGATAACTTAAAGCAGTATGCCAGAATGAGAAAAGGTGTTGATCAGGAGAGAATAGACAGAGTTGTTGAGATAGTAGGATTGTCTAACAGAATTAATGATAAGGTAAAAAAGTATTCGCTTGGTATGAGACAGCGTCTTGGAGTTGCACAGGCAATATTACACCGTCCGGAGGTTCTTATACTTGATGAACCAACTAACGGTCTTGATCCTGCGGGAATCAAGGGACTTAGAAATGTTTTAATCAGAATTGCCCATGAGGAAAACTGCAGTGTAATTGTTTCAAGTCATCTTATGAGTGAAATGGAGCTTATGTGTGACAGAGTCGGAATTATTGCCAACGGTAAAATGCTTGCAATAAAACAGATTGATGAGTTTAAGGAAGAGGCATTTGGTAACAGTCTTAAGTACAGTGTGGTTACTGCAGATAATGATAAAGCCATGCAGTTAATTACATCAAAGTTTGATGTTGAGGCTAAACTTAGCGGAGATGGAATTAAGGTTGAAGTAAGTATACCAAAAGAATCTGATGTTAAGATATCCGGTATTAACAGAGCTCTCATTGAAGACGGAATTGATATTGAGACTGTTGTGCAGGAAGAGAGCAGAAGTCTTGAGGATGCATTTATCCAGCTGACTGCACAGGAAGGAGGTAATCAGATTGCTTAAGCTCATAGTTAATGAATATATTAAAATGCTTAAAAGAAAAAGCACCATCATTGCAACAATAATTGTTGTTTTGGCGTGTGTGGGACTGCAGTTGATTTTAAAGTATACTTTTAACAATTTGTATAGTGATGAAGATTATGATTCAAGAAGCAGTATGACTGTTGAAGCGTACGAGGAAAGTATACAGCAACGGATTGAAGATGGTGATGTGCTGCATTCTACAAAAAGACAGTTGGAGTTTGTGCAGGCACTCAAAAAAGTCGGTATAAAAGAAATGGATCATCCATGTGTTTCTGAGGTGGAAGAGGTTATTCTTTCCGGTTCATATCATGGCATGCCTGTTGAAGAAAAAGATGTGCCACAAGTGCTTGAACTGATTTCATATGAATGTACTGATTTTACACATTTCCTTGAAATAGCTTCAGAGCAGTCGGATATGGAGTATACTAAGGCAGCACTTAATAATGCAATAACAAACCCTTATAAATATTTGCTTGATAAGGGTGTTAAGGATGTTGATGATGAGAGGGTACAGAAAGTCTATGATATAGTAAATCTCCAGAATCAGATTGAATCATATGACGATAATTCAGCTGATACAATTGAGATGATTAAGAATTATAAAGTTACAAAATATGCGCTTGATAATAATCTGGGTTATTATATTGACGATAACACATCGCTTAGTATGTATAGCGGCGAAAAACAGGAAACACTCTGGATGGTGCTTCTTAATTCATCTTCAATCTTTGCTATTTTAAGTATCTGTATGCTTGTGCTTGCAGGTCAGATAGTGGCAAAGGAGTTCTCGGAAGGAACAATAAAATTCCTTCTTATCAATCCTGTGAAGAGAGGAAAGATTATAACAAGTAAGTATCTGACTCTTGTTAGCATGTCGTTTATACTTATGGTTGTAACCTTTGTGATTAACATTGTACTGGCGGTAATCTTTAACGGAGGACATAACCTTGGATGTCAGTATGTGACGTATTCATTGAGCAAGGAAAAGGTAGTTGCTTATGCGGCAATTTTATACTATGCAAAGACATATCTGCTTTCATTTGTTCAGGTTATTGTGTATGAAACAATGGCATTTGCATTATCATCACTGCTTAGAAGTACAGCAGCTGCTGTAGGTGCAGGTATTGCATGTATGCTTGGAGGAAGTATTGTCACATCAATTATGATGGCTTTCCATATTGACTGGGGAAGATATCTTATATTCTCTAACGTTGATTTGCAGGCTGTTATGAACCAGACAACAGGATATATAGGTCACACTATGACATTTGCTGTGGGAGTAATTGTGGTTCATATGATTGTATTCCTGCTTACCGCATACGATGGATTTGTAAGAAGGGAAGTATAGTATAACGGGATATATAATCAGGCGAGTATTTGAAAATATAAAATAGCATTTTATGCGAAAGCCTCCGGCTGACCGCGGTTGATAAAAAGTAACTATTGTTATAAAATATTAACCGTTGGAAAGCGGAGGCTTTATTTATTGAAATGAGGTATTTTAGATGAAAACAATCATAAATATAATAGTGGACAATGATGGATATATAATTGCAAAGCCGGATGGTAACGGTGAATATGTGAAGGTTATGCCACAGGGAATTCAGAGGATTCCTTGCATTCCTTTTTATCAATCGGCATGGTTTGCAACAGGTAAGGATGTACGCCCGGCTGTTTCTGATTTTGCGCAGGCAGCCAATCTTTTGCATGGAGGAATAAAAGGATGTTCGGCTCTTGTTGCCTGCCCGGCAGATGCCATAGTTGCTGACCGCATTATGATAAAAGAGAATTTTGAAGTTGCCGGCATTAAGAAGCCAAGACTTATAAGCAAAACTGAGCTTGGCCAGGTATTAAAATACACTGAGTACATTGCAATCTCGGTTTCGGAACGACTTTTGATTGTAGAGTGGTATAAGGATAGCGTTGTGGCTGAGGTTAAGTACTACAACAAGGCGTCTATAAGTAAGAAGAAGCTGTATGCCGACATTTCGAATATAAGACAAAAGAGTGATTCCAAGATAAAGATTCTGATTTTTGATGCATGTAATGAGCTTGCCGGTATATACGATATGGGAATGGTGATCGATGCATCAAGGATGATTGAATTGTTAAAGACCATGTCGCAGGCAGTATTTAATAAAAAGACGCTTGAGGAGATATTTGAGGAAGAGGAAATAAGCGAGGCAGATTACAGTGACGAGGAGTCGCAGGTTATCCCGAATGAAATAGTATTCGGCGAGCAGGATGAAATAAAATAAGCAGGAGAAATATGGATCATGGAAACAGGAATATTTGATACACATGCCCATTATGACGATAAGCAGTTTGATGAGGATAGAGAGCAGGTTATAGACGGACTTAAAGATATTATATGTAATGTGGTAAATGTGGGTGCATCGCTTGAAGGATGTAAGAGAAGCGTTGAGCTGGCAAAGAAGCATTCGTTTATATACGCAGCTGTCGGTGTGCATCCTTCGGACTGTGGTGAGATGACAAAAGAGGATCTTGACTGGATAGAAAACACGCTGACACTTGAAAAGGTAGTGGCGGTAGGTGAAATCGGACTTGATTATTATTGGGACGATGTGCCAAGAGATATTCAGAAAAAATGGTTTGTAAGCCAGCTTGAGGTTGCTGCAAAACATAATATGCCTGTTATCATTCACAGCAGGGACGCTGCTGCGGATACATTTGAAATCATAAGAGAATACAAAGAGCGGATTAATAAGATGGTTATACATTGCTTCTCGTACGAAAAGGATATGGCAAAGCAATATGTTGATATGGGGTATTACATCGGCATCGGCGGTGTGCTTACCTTTAAGAATGCAAGGAAGCTTTGCGAAGTTGCGCGTATTGTGCCTATAGAGAGAATTCTTCTTGAGACTGACTGCCCGTATCTTGCGCCGGAACCAAACCGCGGAACCAGAAATAATTCTTCTAATCTTGTGTATGTTGCAAAAAAACTGGCTGAAATAAAGGAAATGGATGTGCAGGATGTTATAAGTATAACAGCTACTAATGCAAGACAGTTTTATAATGTCGTTTAATGGGGGTAATGTTAAACAATATTTTGTGGTGAAATGAGTCTAATCGACAATTTATTGTAGGTTTTATATAAAAGTAAGGCCAAAAGATGCGAAAAATAACCAAAGCGTATGTGAAATACTTAGCAAAAAACATAAAAAACGAGTGAGGTTTTTGTGCACATTCTATTGACAAAACATAGGTGTGATGGTATGCTATTCCTAGACTTTAATGCGTCGAGTTTCGTATAGAAAGTGGAGTTTAAGATGGTGAATAACAAGAACGAATTAGAGAGAGGAGCAGGACTGCTTCTTTCAATTAGCAGCTTGCCATCTAAGTATGGAATCGGTACCTTTGGTGACGAAGGTTACAAGTTTGTTGACATGCTGGTGGAAGCAAATCAGAAGTATTGGCAGGTTCTTCCGTTAGGACCTACGAGCTATGGAGACAGTCCATATCAGTCATTTTCGGCATTTGCGGGAAATCCTTATTTTATTGATCTTGATTATCTTGTAAAAGAAGGACTTTTAGCTTCAGATGAAATGAACAAATTTGACTGGGGAAGCAACCCATCGTATGTAGATTACGAGAAGATATATAACAGCAGGTTTATTGTTCTTCGTAAAGCATACGAGGCAAGTAATCATAAGAAGACCAAGAAGTATAAGCAGTTCCTTGAGGATAATGCATTCTGGATTGAGGACTACAGTTTTTACATGGCTCTTAAGAATCATTTCGACAATAAGGAATGGCTTGCTTGGGATGAGGATATCAGATTCAGAGAGGAAAAAGCTCTTAAGAAGTATGCAAAATTATTAAAAGATGACGTAGACTTTTGGAAGTTCTGTCAGTTCAAGTTCTATGAGCAGTGGAATGACCTTAAGGATTATGCTAACAAGAAGGGCATCAAGGTTATCGGAGATATTCCTCTTTATGTAGCTCTTGACAGCTCAGATGTATGGGTTCATGGAAGATTATTTGAACTCGATGAGCGCAAGAATCCGATTAATATCGCTGGCGTTCCGCCGGATAATTTCTCGGCAACAGGTCAGAGATGGGGGAATCCTCTTTATGACTGGAAAGCAATGGAGGCAGAAGATTTTGAATGGTGGAGACAGAGAATGGCTTCATCCGCAAAGCTTTATGACATTATCAGAATTGACCATTTTATCGGTATCGTAAGATACTATTCAATACCGTCAAAGTATGATACTGCAGAGCATGGTACATACAAGAAAGGTCCTGGAAAGAAACTTACAGATGTTATTTCTGAGGCAGTCGGTGATAAGCAGATTATCGCAGAGGATCTTGGAGTTTTGATTCCGCCGGTAACAAAGCTTATGGATAAGATGGGATATCCGGGAATGAAGATTCTTCAGTTTGGATTCAGTGATCCGGATAATGAATATTTGCCACATAATTATACGAAGAACAATCAGGTTGTTTATGGTGGAACTCATGATAATGAGACTCTTGCCGGATATTTCAAAGGACAAAAGCCTGAGGATCTTAAGTATGCTAAAGAGTATCTTAATGCAAATTCTGTTAGCGAACTTACAGAGGCAACAGTCCGCATGGGTTATGCCACAAGTTCTAATGCATGTATTCATCAGGTACAGGATATCCTTGGATTGGATAACAGTGCAAGAATGAATACACCGTCTACTCTGGGTGATAACTGGAAGTGGAGAATGAGACCTGGTGAACTTACCAAGGCTCATATCGACAGACTTGCATTCTATGCCGGAGTGTACGGAAGAGGAAGAAAGGTCGAAAAAGAGAAAGAAGAGAAAAAAGACAAAAAGAAAAAGTAGGCCTTCTAAGTAACTTGGATGAGACGCGTAATGGCGCGTTAAATCGCACGGATTGTTTCGTGTAACTATATATGAATTTTTTTAGAAAGAAAGAGGTAATGTAATTATGAGAAAAAGTAAGAAGATCATAGCTCTCCTTCTTGGAACGAGCATGATAGCAACTTGTTTTTCTGGTTGTGGAAAAAAGAGTAATGATTCAAAAGAATCAGACGACGCAAAGAGAATCGTTGATGTAGATATTACGGATTTAAATGAATTTATTCAGGCTTGTAACATTGAGGTGCCTCAGGCAACTGATAATAACGCTGATGCTGAAAAGATTAAGCTTAAAGTATGGTGCCCATCAGAAGAGCAGAAGATTACAGAGCAGCTTTGTGAACTTTATGATGATACAGATCCTGAATTTGATATTGAATTTGAATACGGTGTTGTATCTGAAGCTGATGCAAAACAGCAGCTTACAGCAGATTTAAGTGTTGGTGCTGATGTATTCATGTTTGCCGGTGACCAGTTATCAGAGATGGTTGAAGGTGGATACATGGCTAAGATTAATGAAACTTTAGCTGAAGAGATAAAAGATACTCAGATTGAGCAGGCTTATGAAGCTTGTAAGATTGATGGTGATTTATATGCAGTTCCTTTCACTGCAAACCTTTGGTATATGTTCTACAATAAGGAAATGTACACAGAAGATGAAGTGCAGTCACTTGATACAATGTTTGAAAAAGACCTTGGAAGCGGTGTTTATAACTTCTCAATCGATATTGCTAACGGTTGGTATCTTGCAGGATTCTTCTATGCAGGCGGATGTACACTTTACGGACCGGACGGAACAGATCCTACAAGCTGTGACTGGGCTGAAGATAAGGGTATCGCTGTAGTTGATTACCTTAATGAAAAGGTTGCAACAGGTAAGTTATACAAGGATGAGAGCTATGATTCAATTCCTATGCTCCAGGAAGGTAAGGTAGCTGCTTATTGTACAGGTTCTTGGAATGCACTTGCTATCAAGGAAGCTCTTGGTGATAAGTATGCTGCTACATGTGCTCCACAGATTACTGTTAACGGAACAACAGAGTACATTAAGCCATTTGCTGATTTCAAGATGATTGGTGTTAAGGCAACAACAGAGTATCCAAAGGCAGCACAGAAACTTGCTCAGTTCTTAGGTGGTGACTATGCTCAGGCAGTAAGACTTCAGTCAAGAGAAGTTCAGCCAACAGTTAAGGCATTAGTAGAGAACGTTCCTTCAAATGTTGATTACCAGAAGAGTTACCCAGCTGTATATGCATCACTTGAGCAGATGAAGCATACAGTTAACCGTCCATCTGTATCACAGATTTCTAAGTACTGGACACCTGCAGGTGGTCTTGGTTCATATATTTACAACAAGAAAGACGAAGTATTAAATGCTGACAGACAGAAATTTGTAGCTGAAAAGATCGTTGCTAAGATTGTTGGTGAATAATTAGAACCATACATAAGCAAAAGCTTTTAGTGATTGTTATAATAACTAAAAGAATGTGATGTTTTAAAGGGTGTAGTTTCTTTGTGATGTATCCGAGGACTGCACCCATAATAAATTAAAAAGGAGGATGATGAGTTGGACGATAATAATTTACAGCAGACTTCGTCAGGCGCATATAAGATTGATTATGAAGCTGATAATATTTTCTCTATAATCAAGCAGATATTCGAACATGGCGATCTGTTTACCAAGTTGTCATTTTTAATCATGGGATTATCTAACCTCGTAAGAGGTCAGATTGTAAAAGGTCTCATATTCTTATGTTCAGAGATTACATTTTTCTGGTTTATGTTTACATCAGGATTCTCTAACATAGCAAATTTTATAACCTTAGGTGATAAAGAACCTACAACTGTAATCGGAAGCGACGGATTTGAACGTAAAATTCCGGGAGATAAGTCTCTTCCAATGCTTTTGTTTGGTGTAGTAACATTTGCAATTATTGTTGGTTTTGTAATCCTTTGGAAAGGTAATGTTAAGTCAGCATACCTTGCACAGTATGATGTTGAGAGAGGAAAGAGACCAAAGAGCATTATCAGAGACATTAAAGATCTCTTTGATGTTAATCTTCATAAGACAATGCTTTTCTTACCTCTTATCGGTATAATTGCACTTACTGTTTCACCACTTATTTTCTCAATTGTTATTGCGTTTACGAACTTTAACAAGAGTGATCATAATGGTGAGATGACACTTATTGACTGGGTTGGATTTAAAAACTTCGGTAATGTACTTGGTATGAGTGAGAAGTGGGGCAACAGTTTCTGGAAAGTCCTCTTATGGACAATGGCATGGGCTGTATTTGCTACATTTACAACTTACATAGGTGGTATGTTACTTGCAATGCTCATTAACAGAAAAGGAATCAAGTATAAGTCAATCTTTAGAACTATGTTCGTAATATCAGTTGCGGTACCACAGTTCGTAACATTGCTTCTTATCGCAAAACTTTTTGCTGTTAATGGTCCTATTAACACATTGTTAATGGAGGCGGGAGTACTTGATGAAGCACTGCCGTTCTTTACACAGGCATCATGGGCAAGAGTAATGGTTGTAATAATCAACGTTTGGGTCGGTGTACCTTATTCAATGCTTATCATGACAGGTATTCTTATGAATATTCCTGCTGATCTTTATGAGTCAGCTAAGATTGACGGAGCTAACAACAAGGTTATGTTCTTCAAGATTACATTGCCTTACATGATTTTTGTAACTACTCCAAACCTTATTTCATCATTTATCGGTAACGTTAACAACTTCAATGTAATTTACCTCTTAACGGGTGGAGCACCGGATAATCCTGATTTGTATTATGCAGGTGATACTGACTTGCTTGTAACATGGCTTTACAAGTTGACAAAAGATCAGGGTCTTTACGGTGAAGCAAGTGCTATCGGTATCTTGATCTTCATCATCAGTGCTACATTCGCACTTGTAACTTACAGACGAAGCGGCGCATATAAGAACGAGGAGGAATTTCAATAATGGCACAAGAAAAATCAATGTCAAAATCAAGAGCCACAGCGGATGTTTTATCCTATATCGGACTTGTTGTGCTCTCAATAATCTGGGTTTCTCCAATAATTATTCTTATTATTCAGTCGTTTACCAATAGTGGTAACAGTAGAATATTGGGAACCAAATTTACGCTTGATAATTATATTAAGTTATTTAGTAAAGAAGAAGTAGAGTTCCATTATGGAAAATGGTATCTCAATACCTTTATAGTAGCGATTATTTGTTGTATTATTTCGACATTCTTTGTATTGTCTGTATCTTATACAATGTCAAGACTTAGATTTAAGATGAGAAAATCATTTATGAATATAGCGCTTATCCTTGGTATGTTCCCTGGATTCATGTCAATGATAGCTATTTATCACATCTTAAAGCAGGTTAAGCTCACAGGGACACTTACAGGTCTTGTAGTAGCCTACACGGCCGGTGCAGGACTTGGATTCTATATAGCGAAGGGATTCTTTGATACAATTCCAAAGGCTATTGATGAGGCTGCCTGGATTGATGGTGCTACAAAGTGGCAGGTTTTCACACAGATTACAGTACCACTTTCAAAGCCTATCATAGTTTATACAATATTAACATCATTTAACGCAGCATGGGTAGATTTCATTCTTGTATCTTACTTACAGGGTGATAAGGTTGATAAGTACACAATCGCATATGGTCTCTATAAGATGGTTGATATGCAGCATATCACAACTTACTATAACAGATTCTGTGCAGGTTCAATACTTGTTGCCATCCCACTTACAATCCTGTTCATCTGCATGCAGAAGTTCTATGCAGAAGGTCTTTCAGGAGCTGTTAAGGGTTAATAAATTCTATATTAGAATATTTACAAAGAAGCATACTTTAGAGTGTGCTTCTTTTTTTAGGTAAAATTACATATTGACAAGTGAAAATGATGGTGTTATCATGTACGTACTTTACCGGAAAGGAGATGTTATGAAGATATTAGCGTATATGGTTTGCGCTGCAGTTATGATGTATTCAACAATATGTGATTTTAGAAGTTATAAGGTTTCTAATGTGATTCCTGTGACGGGATGGATATTGGCTTTGATTGTCAGGTTTGTGGAAGGTGGAATAACGGGAATTATCGGATGGTCTCAGGGGACTGTTGTACTGTTTCTGATTGGAACGTTTGTATATCTGACCGGAGCAATCGGCGGGGCTGATGTTAAGATGTTTTCCGTGATTGGTGCATTCCTTGGAGTTAATGTTGGAATCACAGTTGTCGTTATTTCATTAATGGCAGGAGCATTAATCGGTGTTATAAAGATGACCGTGGAAGGAACATTTATAAGCAGAATAAGACACATTGCTGAATATGTAAAATGTTGCGTAATGCGTGGAGAGTTAATTAAGTATGAGGCAGGTTATGAGGGTGGTGGCGTAATACATTTTATGCTGCCGATAATGATTGCGGTAATTTGTGTTGCCGGTATTGTATAGAGGAGGATGTGATTTGGATGAGAAGTCGGTTGTAATATATGACAGTAATGCAGAGTATGCTAAGAGACTGGTCGATTATTTGGAGTATAACAATGTGTATAAGGTTAAGCTGTTTACCAATACAGGAAGTCTTGAGAATTATGTCAGGGACAGAACACAGGATTTATATATTCTTGAGGACAGCAATATCACAAGGCAGATGGTAACGATGTATAATCTTAATTCCTTGCTTATAACAGGGGACAGAATGGCAAGGGAGATTGGCGGATTTAAGTTTATGTACAAGTATCTTCCGGCACCTGATTTTGTAACCCGCATTAATATGATGATGGAGATGGATTTTAAGCCGCAGGAAGAGGAATTCAGAGTATGTGCATTGGTATCACCTGTACATAGACTTGATCTGGATAATATTTTATTAAAGCTGTCAGGTAGATGCGAGCATAAAGTATGTGTTGTGGATTTCAGGGGGCAGCAGGTGTGGATTTCACTACATAAGGAGGAGTTAGGTGATGAACATGTTAATGTAGCAGGGCTTGCAGATGTACTGTATGCGGCACATGAAGATAACGATGTGTTAACGGAACTGATTAAGGGGAATATGATAAGCATTAATTCTTTTGAAGTATTATCGGGACTGGTTGATGAGAATGATACAGGTGCGATAGAACCAAGAGATCTGGATTGCCTGATTAACTGTATAGCAGCGTCCGGCAGGTTTGACAGAACGATTATTATATGTGACACCAATTTGTTGTTGCAGCTTAGGGACAGTATTGCAGGTAAGTATATAGTGGCGGTTATACGCGGAAGAGATAATGAGCAATATATATGTAAAAAGTTGAAGGACAAAGGGGTAATTTTTAACGATACCATTGTTACATCAAAAGTTGAAAGTATACTTGATACAGTGTGGTCGGACGAGGTGGAAGAAGAATACAGGCAGGAGATAGATGAGGTGACGGATGTCTTTATTAACGAAGGAATCGTTTGATTATCCGGATATGCGTAACCGGATAAGGGAGGATATAGTAAGCCATATTGATTTAAGGAGCAATATGGATGATGTGGAGCTGTTTGAGATAATCGATAATCGTATACTTGAATATTGCTCAAAGTATGAATTGGCATTAAGTACAAGAATAAAGCTTCGAAGTGATTTGTATAACTCATTCAGAAAACTGGACGTATTGCAGGAGCTTGTTGATGATGACAGTATTTCTGAGATAATGATTAATTCCTATGATGAGATTTTTATTGAGAAAAAAGGAAGAATTATCAGGTGGGATGGTAGTTTTGAGTCTGAGGAGAGATATCAGGATGTTATCTTACAGATTGTCAGTGCAATCAATCGAAGGGTGGATGAATCCAATCCGATTGCTGATGCAAGACTTGATGACGGAAGCAGGGTGAATGTTGTTTTAAAGCCGGTTGCTCTTAACGGTTCAGCCGTAACCATAAGAAAATTTCCGGATAAGGTGTTAAGTATTGATGATCTTATTGAGAAGGGAACTCTGACAAGACAGGTCGGTGAATTTCTCGATATACTCGTAAAATCTGGGTATAACATTATGTTAAGCGGAGGAACTTCCAGTGGCAAGACGACTTTGCTGAATGCGCTTGCGGGATTTATACCATCAGATGAGAGAATAATAACAATCGAAGATTCCGCGGAGCTTCAGATCAACAATATACCCAATATTGTGAGGCTTGAAGTGAAAAATGATAACAATGACGGCGGTAAAAATGTAACCATAAGGGATTTGATTAAAGCAAGTCTGAGGATGCGGCCGGATCGAATAATTGTTGGAGAAGTCAGGGATATGGCGGCGATTGATCTTTTGAGCGCATATAATACGGGACATGACGGATCGATTTCGACTGCACACAGTAATTCGGCAAGAGATACGATTTTAAGACTGGAGAATATGGTTCTTATGGGTGTTGACATGCCGGTAGATGCTATAAGAGGACAGATTGCATCTGCGCTTGATATCATTGTGCATGTATCGAGATTAAGAGATAAGACAAGAAAGATTACTGAGATTGCAGAGGTTACATCGTCAGAGTACGGAAGAATTGAGTTGAACTATTTATACAAGTTTGTTGAAGAAGATATGACGGAAAGGAATGTGGTGTCCGGCATGTTGCAAAGAACAGGTAATGGACTAACTTGTACAGGCAAGCTTGATGCAGCGGGATACAGGGAGAGATATGACAGATTATTTGAGATTAATAAGTAAGTTAAAGGCATGTGTAAGGGATGTTGACAGGATTAAAGATCTTGGTGAATATGTAGTTTTGATTGCAGTGGTATCAAAGTTGTTTTATGACAGTTTTCTTGCAATGATACCATTGTTTGCCGGAATAATTATTTATAAAAAGTATAAAGAAAACATCAGACGCAGACGAAGAGAGCATAATGTGAGACAGGAATTTATATGTGCTCTGGATGGAATGTGTAGCGCATTAAGTGCGGGATATTCGCTGACCAATTCGTTTTCCCAGGCTGCAAGGCAGGTTAAAAAAGTATATGGTGAGAAGTGTGTTACATACCAGGATTTTATGATAATGGTAAGGCAGATTTCCTTGAACAGAAATATGGGTGAGATTATGACAAAGTATGCCGGCAGAAGTCTTATTGACGAGATACAGTATTTTTGCAGCATTATTCCCATATCTGTGAAAGAGGGAGCGGATATTACAGGTGTGATAAAAGAGATAAGGTATATGGCGATTGAAAAGTCTGAGCTTGAAAGACAGATTGAGGTCGTAAGCTCGGCAAAAAGATCGGAGGCGGTGATAATGTCATTGATGCCAATTGGGATTATGAGTTATCTTCGTGTATCTTCTGCTACCTTTTTTGATGAAATGTATGGGAATATCAAAGGCGTAGTAATAATGACAATTATTCTGGCAGTATATGTTTTGTTTGTTGTAATGGCGGATTATATCGGACGAATAAGATAAGAGTTAATTGGATGTCGGAATGGAGGGATAATATGATATTAGCAGGAATTATGTTTGGGGCAGTGGCTGTAATGATGTTCATTGCATGCCTTATAACGAGAAAATATAAAAGAAGCTGTTTTTTGGAGAATGAATATAAATTTGGAATGGGTTTTGCACTTTGGCTTGTGGACAGGTTCAGGCTGCATGTGAAGGTGGGAGCGGATATGTGGAAAGCTATGGATAATGTTCAATGCCATGAAGACGTGGAGGAATCTCTGAAAAAACATACAGTAAAGAAGATTTATTATTTAATTGTAATAGTCATGTTTATGTGTGTTGTAAGTTGCATTTTGTGCATCAAAAGTGCGGACAACGATAAGAAAGAAGCTGTCGTGAACAGGCCTTCACCCGGCGAGGGCGAGGAATACGTTACTAAAACTGTTATTATTGATGATGGTAAAAAAGAAGATATTACATTTGAAGTCAGCGAAAGGCAGCCTGATGAGGAAGAGACACACGATGTAATGGATGATGCAATAAAGTATATTGATGAGAATTATCTTGGTGACAATAAATCACCTGATGAGGTCAGTGGTAAGTTGAACCTTATGGATTCTGTTCCGGGCAGTAATGTGAATATTACATGGATAACGGATGAAGAAGGATATATAAGTGCGGATGGTACCATTGAACGAATAAGAGAGGATGAAGGTGTTGTTGTATCCATATGTGCGATACTGGAGTATGGTGATGTTGAAGAAAGGCATTATATTCCGCTTCGACTGGTAAAGAGAGAAAAAGATATCTCGGACAAGGATAATCTATTAGATGCCATTGAGGAAGCTGATAAGCAAAGCATACTAAAGAGTTCTTTTGCTCTTCCTGAAAATATAGGAGGCAAAAAGGTGCGGTATGTGAGTAGAAGCAAAGAAAGTATTGTTTTTATTGTGGTGCTTGGTTTTATTTCAATTTTTACGATTTTCTACTGCTGCGACAGAGAGATAATGAGGAAAAACGCGTTGCGAAAAGAAGAGATGCTATATGATTTTCCGGAGATAATGTCTAAGTTCTGCTTGTTTTTAAAAGCAGGGATGACGGTTAAAGGTGCATGGAATCTGATTGCATCGGATAACAAAAAAGATCGTTATATCAATAAGGAGATGCAGATTACGCAAAATGAAATGCATAACGGGCTTACTTTTACGGAAGCTATAGAGAGATTTGGGATAAGGTGTGATCTGCTTCAATATAATAAGTTTGCTAACTGGCTAGTTCAAAGCAGCAAAAAAGGAACAGATAATCTCATTTCATTGATTGAGTCAGAACGTTTTGAGGCAAGAGCGGAACGAAATAAAATTATTATGATTAACGGTGAGAAGATTTCTCAAAAACTGCTTTTGCCGATGATGGGGCTGCTTGCGGTAGTAATGGCACTGGTGATTATTCCGGCATTTGCGGGATTGTAATCAGTGATTGTATGGATTAAAGGAAGGGAGAATTTTATGATGAATTTGCTTGAAAAGATATGGAGAGACGAGGATGCGGTAGGAGTTGTTGAACTCATTCTTATATTGGTAGTTATTATTGGACTTGTGGTAATTTTTAAAAATCAGATGACAAGTCTTGTTAACAAAATTTTTTCTTCGGTAACGAATGGAACAAAGAAGATAACCGGTTAAAAGAGTGATGATGAACGGGGGAAGAGATTTGTGTTTGTAAAATTAAAGGGAAGCATAACGGTGTTTGCAGCACTTTGTATGGGAGTGGTAATTATGATGCTTAGCGTTATTATACAAAGTGTTGCAGTTCACAGTGGAATGCATATTGCAAATGAGAGTACAAGGCTTGCATGCAAAGCTGTAATGGGTGGTTTTAACAGAGAGATTTTTGAGAATTATCATATCTTTGTAATGGACCTTGGGTATGGACAATCAAAGGCTGACAAGAATAGATTTAAGGACAGTTTGAATTCGTATCTGACATGTGATACTCCGGATAATAATGATGTTAATCTGACCGGTGCATCGTATGGAGGTATTAATGATATCCGGTATACCTATATTACGGATGGTAAAGGAGAGTATTTTGCGGACCAGGTTGTGCAGTACATGAAATATAAAGTCAGTAAAGATTTCGTTACCGGATATCTTAGTAAGTTCGGGCTTATGGCGAATAATAAAAGTGTTCTTGAAGCAGGTAAACAGCAGGCAAGTCTGGCTGGAAAATCCGACAAAATATCAGAAGATATAATGAAGCTTTATAGTTGTGTGGATGGTTTTAAGGTTAAGGGAACGCAGGCTGTATATGATAGTGATGGTGATTTGGAGTTTAATGATAAGTTTTTAAAGATTATAGTGAGTGATAACACATCAAAAGAAGCAATGGGGTACAGTGAAAATGATTTTTATAATACAAGAAAAAACAAATCATTTTGTTTGTTGTACAAAATGGGTGTGTTGCAAAAACAGTTGCGGCGGTGGATGACAGCAATAGATGACAATAACAGTGACAGGAAGAAGTTTTGCAAGAAAAAGTGTAAATCAATCTGTGAGGAACTGGAAAGGAGTCTGGATATTTCCATTGATTGTTGTGATGAAGCACTGGGAATAATTAAAAAGATAGAAAATGACCGCAAAAAGTATAATGAGCAGAAAGAGGAATATGAAAAGTATCTTAATGAACATAAGGATGAATTGGGGCAGGGTGTTTATGATGGATTTAGTATTGCTAAAGATGACATTGCGGTGCCGGATAATCTTGATGAATTAAAGGTAAGTATTGAAGATAATAAAGAAAAACTTTTACAGATGAAGGACACTTTGGATTTTACTTTAAAGAACGATAAAGGAAGTCTTAATCACTCATTGGCGGTAGCAGAACTTATTATCATGTATGCTAAGGATTATTCTGTTGAAAATATTTGTTTTAATTATGAGAATCTTGAAATGGAGTGTGACAGTGAAGGAATTGTTAAGAGCCTTCTTGGAATCTTTGAAGAAGGTATTATATCTTTGGTTACAGACACGGATAAGCTTAGCAAAACTTCTGTAAAATCGGGAGGTCTTGCATCAAAAAACTGCATGTCTTATTCAAAATCATCGGTTGCGGATATGATAGAGGATGCACTTGATGAAGGTATTATAAAACTTCCGGGTAATGTGTATTATGCTGTGAAATCGATGCTAATGGAAGTTAAAGATATTGAGAATCTGTTACTGGTGGCGACGGATGAAATAATTGACCGCATTCTTATGAATGAGTACATAATGGAAAGCTTTAATCATTACAGTGCGAACAATGAAGATGTCAACGTTAACATTAATAACGTACTTGAATATGAAGCTGAGTATATAATTGCAGGGAATATGACGGATATGGCTAACATTAAAGCTGTTGTTGACAGATTAATCATGATTAGAACGATTATGAATTATATTTCAATTGTATCAGATCCCACCAGGCATTATGAGGCAAAGGGAATAGCCATGTCTTTAGTCGGTTTTACTTCGATGCCTGTCATTGTTAATGTTGCTACGTGTATTATTGAAGTACTTTGGGCATATGAAGAATCTCTTGTTGACTGTAATGCACTGTTGAAAGGATATTATGTACCGGTGGCAAAGCAAGGTAGTCAATTAAAAATCGGAATAGGTGAATTATTGTTACTTAGCAAAACTTTGATAAATAAAAAAGCGCAAAGTTATTCATCTAATAAAAATGTATTCGGTATGTTGGATTACAAATCATATCTTGAATTGATTTTGCTTCTGACACCTAAGGAAGAGAAATCATTAAGGTGTATGGATCTGATACAGGTTAACATTAATAATACATACGGAACGAATATGAGAATGACCAATGCGGTATATGCTGTAAGCACCAAAATCAAATACAACATACGTATGATGTTTTTGAATATGAATCAGATGAAAACGTTGAATAAAGATATGACGGGTATACGTGAATACATATCAGCAGGTGCATTTTCTTATTAGAAAAATAGGTGAAAAGGCATATGGATATGCCGTCTCACAAGATGTATTTAAAGTACTTAGAAAAAATTAATAGTGTTATCTTTGATGAGTGGCAGCCCATAAATACCATAAAAATCATTGTTGTTGTAGTGATACATGTTTATGTGGGACGGTATATTCATATGCCTTTTGAACTTGTTTTCAAACGAGAACTGCTTATAAGGAAGGGCGGTATTATGGAATCGGGGATTGTATTTAAGAGGTTAAAAGCATCGCTTACGGTTGAGGCGGCGCTTGTAATACCTATTGTTTTATGTGTTGGAATTACATTTTTATATGTAATTAATATTATTCAGTTCAGAGTTGAAATGTATGATGCAATGTCTGAAACTGCGGATATGGTTGCAAAGTATGCATACACTTATGAGAAAGTAAAAGACGGGCATGAAGAGTTGTTAAATTCAATAGGTAATCCTAATCTGGCACTTAGTAATGTTTATCTTGCAATGAAAGATAAAGTTGACAGTAAGATTGTGGCTGGTGGACTTCTTGGAATTTCGTTGCTTGAAAGTGATATTGATATGGATAAACATGATGTCAGGATAGTGGCAAAATACAAAGTGACAATACCGTTTTTGCCGGGGGATATCTTTGAGTTTAAACAACAACTATGTGTGCATACAGCAATGTTTGCGGGAACATCATACAAATCAGACAGCGATGAAAAAGAAGATGATAAGGAACAGTATGTTTACATAACTGCTAAAGGTAAGGTATATCATACCCACAGTGACTGTACATATCTTGGATATAAAATCAGTAGTGTAAGTGGTGATGAATTAGCATCAAAAAGAAACCTTGACGGAGGGAAATATTATCCGTGCGAAAACTGCTGTGGGAAAAGTGCGGCTACGGGTAATTCGACATATTATATTTGCAGTTATGGGAACCGATATCATTCAACTCTTGGGTGTGGTTCGATTGAAAGAAATGCAACTAAGGTGAGACTAAGTGAAGTGAAAGGGATGAAGGAATGTGCAAAGTGTGCCGGTAGGTAATTTTATAATGATTGGAATGTTAACTGTCTTAATGATACAGGATATCAGGACAAAAAGAGTTTCGATATGGGCAATAGCATTGTTTTTTATATCGGTAGCTGTTGCGGTGATTGTCCGTGGGCAACAGGCTGATCTGTATCCGGTGGCAGGAGGATTAATAGGGAGTGTCATAATTGGTGTAAGTATTATCACAAAACAGTCTGTGGGGCTGGCTGACGGCCTGGTTATAACCGGGCTAGGTGTGTATATGGGACTTTGGAAGATAATAGGGCTTTTGATGTTGGCGTTATTATTTGCAGCACTTGTTGCCATGGTGGCACTGCTGTTAAAAAAAGCTGATAAAAATACTAAAATACCATTTATCCCATTTGTGCAGGTGGCTTTTGTGGTTATGATATTGGGGGTAGTATGAGAATAGAAATAAAAGGTGTAATTACAGTTGAAGCAGCAATTATTATGCCGTTTTTTACAGGGGTGCTTCTTTCTATAGTTATTGCCGGGATGTATATGCATGATGTATGTGTGGCAAAACAGCTTACTCAGGAAGGGTGTCAGAAGATGATGCTTGCAATCTTTAAGGAATATGATATGGCAAGTGATGTTATAGATTTTGACAAAAGAATGGACAGGAATATAATTCTTCATTCAACAGGGGGTGTTACAGGTAAATTTTCATTAAATGATGACTATGATTACTCAAAAAAGATGAAAAAAGTGCTCCTTGAAGAATTAGATGAAAGATTGTTTATATGTGATGCTGACAGTGTAAGCGCCAAGGCAAAAGGCGGAAAAATCCAGTTAGATGTAACGCTTTCAAACCGTTTGAACCAGACAGTGATGTCGTGGATGTGGATGTCTGAAAAGACAAAAAAGATAACAGATTCAAAATATGAAGCAGATGAATGTGAGCTCATTCGTATAACTAATGTTGTGACAGAAGGTTAGGGATGTATATTGCAAACAGTGAAATGGAGTGGCAAATGGATATACAAAAAGAATATAAAAGGGATATGTATCATAATTACATGGTTATTATGGCGTTAGAAGAGAATCGTTTTGAGGCCAGAATGATAGAGGAAAATGAAATTGCGGGCCTGATGAATATTCAGGTAAGAAGCGTTGATAATGAAGAATATTATTATTACGATATTTCATCTAAACAGCCTATAGCAAATTTATTTGAAAGGGGACAACTTGGATATGATCAGATAAAAAGTATAATCGGAGGAATTGTTAATGCTGTTGAGGAAGGAAGCAAATATCTTTTAAGTGAAGACGATTACGTTCTTGATACACAGTATATATACATAACATTATCCAGCTTTTCGGTGAGTCTTTGTTACCTTCCGGGATACAATTGTAATCTTGCATCTCAGTTTACACAGGTCATTGAGTATCTTATGGACAGAGCAGATCATACGGATGAAAAGGCGGTAATGCTTGTGTACAGTTTATATAAGACTGCAAAGCAGGGATGTACTTTAACGGGAATAAAAGAAGCGCTTGAAGGTGTTAATGATGATGTTTTGTATAGGAATACGGTAAAAGAAACAGAAAAATATCCGGATTATTCTTTTGAAGATTCCAAGGATGAAAAATATAGTTTTAGTGAATGTAATGATGAGAATATAGAAGAAATAAAGGTTGATAACTGCAATGAGATAACATCTGCAAATATCGGATCACATAGCAGGATTACAGATGTGTTTGGGGCAGCGGGTGGAATTATTACTGGGCTGGTGATTGCATATTTTACAGGATTCTTAACTGATTCAGATGGTAGTTTTAATGTTGTAAGAACAATATCCATAATGCTGTCGCTTGGTGCTGCCGCTGGAATAATTATTATAAAAATTCGTGACATGGCACAAAGTGTGTCAGGTGTTACAAATGGTGTGCTAAGTGAAAGTAATAATTATATAGATGATTACAGTTTTGAGACAGTGATTGATGAAGATGCACCGGACGGTGATATTGATAATTATGAAGAAGAGACAATTCTTTTAGCGGACTACAGAAAAAAAACAGAAATTTTTACACTTGTTTTAATGGATGATGATAAAGATGTCACTATAAAAGTAAATGAGCTTCCGTTTATCGTGGGAAAACTTAAGGATAAGGTTGACTATGCCATTATGGATGAAGCAATAAGCAGATTGCATGCGAAGTTTGATTATATTGATAATAATCAGCTTGTGGTTACGGACTTAAATTCAAAGAACGGAACGTTTATTAACGGGGAGCGGCTGCTTGCAAATGAGACCCGAAAGGTAAATATAGGTGATGACGTAGGTTTTGCCGATTTGGTGTTTAATATCCGATAAACATATGATAATATATATTACATCCCATTGAAAAAGGATGAAAATTATGAGAAATTCGATTTCAGATGCTTTAATATGTGAGAATTACAAAACGATGCATACTAATTTGACTGCTATGTCATTTTATACTAAGACGGATAAGAATAAGATTGATATTGTTGTTGTCTATGATGCGGATTTACAGAGCATAGATCCTCAAGTATATAAAGATGTTTTGAAACAGATAGGTGTGCAATTTGGTAATAAAGGATTACAGCCTGAATTTACAAGTTTTATTTTATGTGAGTCATTAAGTACGGCGGCTTTGTTGTGCGAGGGAGAATCATATAATGACAGGCGATATGCGGTAATTAAGCCGGATGAAGATATTGTGTTGCTGGAATTTCAAAATGACAGGGAAGACTATCATGTTGCTGCAATAAGAAGATGGCAGTCGGCCCCTGATGATGTAGTTAAACAGCAGCGCAGAAAGATGCGGCGGCTTAATAAAGATTATCCTATAGAGCTGGCACCATGTACTATAGCACTGGTTGCTGTTAATCTTATTGTGGCGTTTATTCTTATGTTTTTTGGAGACAGTAATGATCCGGAGTTTTTGTATAATAACGGAGGGCTTAACTGGGACAGGGTAATTAATCATCATGAGTATTACCGGTTGTTTACAAGTATGTTTATGCATTCGGGAATTGAGCACCTTGTCGGTAATATGGTGTCATTACTTATGATAGGCGGTTTTTTGGAAAAGCGGGTAAGATGGTTAAAATATATTCTTGTTTATTTTACATCCGGAATTCTTGCGGGTATCGCATCGGTAATATATAATATGAGTAATGGCGAAGATATTGTGTCTGTTGGTGCTTCCGGTGCCATATTTGGTGTAATCGGAGCAGTTGTAGCAGTGTTCCTTATGGATTTGCGAACATCGGATATACAGAATCTGCGCAGACTTTTGATATATGTGTGTCTCAGTTTACTGGCGGGAATGTCCGCAACGGTAGACAACGCTGCCCATATAGGAGGATTTGTGTCAGGCTTTTTGTGCATGTGTGCATTTATGTTTATGTACCCTGAAAATGAATCCGACCAGTCTGATGCCTAATCTAATACGAAAGGAGAATTCAATCCGGTACAGATGCTTTGCTAAAGTGTCGGATGATACTTTTGGATATGAGAATTAATATATATTATGGCGGACGTGGTATAATTGAAGACCCTACGATTTATGTAATAAATAAGATTACGGAAGTTCTTAAGGAATTAAGAGTTGAAGTGGTAAGATATAATTTGTATGAAGATAAGCACGGAATAACAGCTTTGCCGAATACATTAAAAGATGCGGATGGAGTTGTTCTTGCAACTACTGTTGAATGGCTTGGTATAGGCGGGCTGATGCAACAGTTTCTTGATGCATGCTGGTTATACAGTGATAAGGAAAAGATCAGTAATCTGTATATGCTTCCTGTTGTAATGGCAAGCACTTACGGAGAAAGAGACGGTGAGTGTACACTCCTTAAAGCGTGGGAGATGTTAGGCGGTATTCCATGTGACGGATTGTGTGCTTATGTTGCTGATCATGTTATGTTTGAGACTAATCTTGAATATGCAAAGATAATAGAGAAGAAGGCGGAATTCTTCTATCGCAATATAAGTCAAAAGGTTAGAAATCTTCCGTCAAGCAATATTGCGGTTAAGAAGAATATCTTAAGAACGACAACACTTAATCTTACACCACAAGAGAGTGAGCAGCTTTCGATGTATGTGTCTGACGATACATATGTTAAGAAGCAAAAGGAAGATATAAAAGAACTTACTGATATGTTTAAGGAGCTTCTTGGCTCTGACAGTGAAGCACTGCAGGAATTTATACCAAACTTAAGAAATAATTTTGTTCCGGTTGATGGTTTTGTTGCATCTTATGCTGTCCGTTTTTCTGACACAGGTAAAACTCTTATTATAGATATTGACAATCAGATAATGCGAGCTTACTATGGCGAAAAAGATGATGCAACAGTAGTGACATCTACGACAAGAAGCGTGTTTAATGATATTGTAAGCGGAAGAAAAACCTTTCAGGGAACGTTTATGTCGGGAGAGCTTAAGGCGAAAGGTAACTTTAATGTTCTTCGTTCTTTTGATACGGTATTCAGATTTGATAATATTTAGAGCATAATATTAATTATATTTTTTTGGAGGTTACTATGAAGGACGATTGTATTTTTTGTAAATTAGCAAATGGAATTTTTGAGACAAATGTTGTGTATGAGGATGACACATTTACTGCGATTATGGATGTGGCTCCGGCAGCAAAAGGACATGTTATAATTCTTCCGAAGGAGCATGTTGCGAATATTTTTGAATTGCCGGATGAGATTGCTTCAAAAGCACTTATTGTGGCACGTAAAGTTGCAGCGGCAGTTAAAGAAGTAACAGGATGTGATGGTGTTAACATACTTCAGAATAATGGAGAGGCTGCAGGTCAGACAGTGTTCCATTATCACATTCACGTTATACCAAGATTTAAAGATGACAGTATCAGCATCACATGGAAACAAAATGAGGTAGACGGTGAAGAGTTAAAGAACATGGCAACAAAGATTGTTCAGGCAATTAATAAGTAAATAATAATCCCTATGCCATATCATTTTATTGATGAATATGACATAGGGACTTTTTTATCTGCTGTATTCTTTTATTAATTCCACTATTGTGCTGATTGAATCTGTAGCATCACTGTTTTCCATATTTGATATGTATTTTTCTCTGTTTTCATACACTTCATTAACAGCTGCAAGAAGAGAATCTGCTGTAAGGTTTTCTTCTTCTATAACGTAACTGTATCCTTGCTTTTGGAATGAGTTAGCGTTAAGAATCTGATCACCTCTGCTTGATGCCGCGGAAAGAGGTATGAGAATATTAGGTTTTTTAAGTGCTAAAAGCTCACATATTGCGTTGGCACCGGCACGTGAAATGACAACGGATGCACAACTCATGATGTCGCTTAATTCCTGTTTGATATATTCGTACTGGACATATCCTTCCAAGTTGTTATATGCAGGGTCAACCTTTCCTTTGCCGCAAAGGTGAACAACTTGAAACTTCTCGAGCAACTGTGGCAGTACACCTCTGACGCTGTTGTTGACTGCGACTGAACCAAGGCTTCCGCCTACAACCATGATGACAGGTTTGTTGGAGGTGAATCCGCAAAAGTCAAGACCTGCTATACGGTTGCCGTTAAATAATTCCTGCCTGATAGGGCTACCTGTAAATACTGCCTTTCCTGCAGGGAGATTCTTGGTTGTCTCAGGGAAGTTGGTGCAGACCTTCTTTGCGCAAGGAATACAAATCTTATTGGCAAGTCCCGGAGTAAAATCAGATTCGTGTATAATTGCAGGCACATGACGTCTCTTGGCTGCAAGTACAACAGGAACGGATACAAAACCACCCTTTGAAAATACAATATCAGGTTTGAGATTTTTGATAAGCTTTGAAGCCTCGAAGTATCCTTTGATAACACGGAACGGGTCGCTGAGATTTTTTAAATCAAAATATCTTCTGAGCTTTCCGGAAGAGATACCGTGATAAGGGATACCGGTATCTTCGATAAGTTTTCTTTCCATTCCGTCGTAGGAACCAATGTATTCGATTTCGAATCCTTCTTCCTTTAACTTTGGAAGAAGAGCGATATTAGGTGTGACATGACCGGCAGTTCCACCACCGGTAAGTATTATTTTTTTCACTTTACTGCGCCTCCATATACTGTTTAAGAGCCTGTGCAAGCTGGTCAGGACATGATGTGCTCTTAAAACCACATTTAATTCCGTCAAGTTTTGCAATTACATCTTCCGGTTTCATTCCCGTTACAAGGCTGGTAATACCTTTGAGGTTACCATTGCATCCGCCGATAAACTGTAAGTCACTTATAACTCCGTCTTTTATTTCAAATTGAATCTGGGTACTGCAGGTACCTTTTGTTTTATAAATCATAACAATCCTCATTTCTATGGTAAATACTGCGTTGTTCCCTGTTTGGGTTAACGCTTATATCAGTATACTGCATTATATATGATATTAACAGTCATTTCAATAAAGTATATTTTGGCTTTTTTTTATGGGTTATGTCATATATAATTATGTTTGGACCAAGGTTTAAGATATCCTCTGGTGCCATTTTAAAGAAAAGGAGTCAAAAATTATGTATAAAAAGATTGGAATAATAGGTGCGCTTGGTGAGGAAGTTGAGGAGCTTAAAATGTCAATTTCCGACCCTGTGATAACTAAAAAGGCTGGTATGGAATTCTTTGAGGGAAAACTTAACGACAAGAATGTTGTGGTAGTAAAGAGCGGAGTCGGCAAGATAAATGCAGCTGTGTGCACACAGATACTCATAGATACATTTGAGGCAGATCTTATTATCAATGTCGGAGTTGCCGGTTCTCTTAGAAATGAAATTAATATCGGAGATGTGGTAATCGCAACTGACGTTGTTAATCATGATATGGATGCTACTGGTTTTGGTCATCCGCTTGGAGAAGTTCCGAATATGGATAAGACATATTTTGAGGTAAATGAAAAGCTCTTATCAAAAGCAGTAGAAGTATGTGAAAAGGTTAATACGGACATTACAGCATTTAAAGGAAGAATCCTTTCAGGTGACCAGTTCATTTCAGACCGAGCTAAGAAGGATTGGTTAATCGAAACATTTGACGGCTACTGCACTGAGATGGAAGGTGTGGCAATAGGACAGACCGCATGGCTTAATGATATTGATTTCCTTGTAGTTCGTGCAATTTCCGATAAAGCAGACGGTTCAGCTGAGATAGATTATAATGATTTTAAGGAAGCTGCAATCGAGCATATAGTTAAACTTATAGTTGAACTTGTAAAGGAAGTATAAGAACCGGACAGATAGTATTTTATGTCGTAAAGAAGCGATGAAAAAATATTTTATTATGAAACCTCTTCAATTATAATCTATGTAAAATGATGGAATATAATTTGGGAGGTTTTTTTATGAATATTGTGTTTAATGAAGAAGCAGCTTACATAGTAATTGCAACACTTGCGATTACAGGGGTTATTATCAATGCTTTAAAGAATGTGGCGTACGCTGTGTTTGTAAAAGCAAGCAGTGACGTGAAGATGACACAAAACAGATATGTTAAGGCTTTTGCGAGCGGTATGGCATCCGGACACAGAGACAACATGGACTCTTATGTGGAAAAATGCATGTATCATATGAGGTTCATAAAGATAAGTTTATATAGCTGGGACAAGCTGTGTGTTATTGGTAATGTGATATTGACAATGCTCTCATTTATAATATGCACATTTGCGTATTATAGCAAAAAGAGTGAAGAAATAATTGTTGCTTTGATTTTATATTCTTTGTTAGCAGTGCTTATTCTTCTGGTTGTAAGTATTGCATTTTCTTCTTATGACAAAGAAAGATGTATACGCGCTAATCTGACAGATTACTTTGAAATGTTAAAAGGGAATTTAAAAGAAAAAGAGATGTCAGTTCAAAAATCAGAGAATGTTATTAATAAAGAAAATGTTACAAATAAAGAAAATGTGGCGGCTAAAGAAGAGGTTAAGGATAAAAAAATTGCAGATGCAATATATCAGGCTGCTATTGAAAAAATGGCTTTGGAATATACGAAAAACAGAGCATTTAATAAAAATAATGAAAATATAAAGAATGATAAAAATGAAAATGATGTTAAAGAACAGGATAAAAAGGGATGCGATGAGGCGGCAAGTAAGCTTGTTGAATCGATTATAAAGGAAATGCTTCAATAATGCTCTTGTAAATGATGGGTGCATTTGATACAATTATGACGACTGGTTTTAACAACAGATGATGCGTTAAACGTGTGTTAATACCTAACAACAGATTGAATTACTGTACTGAATAAATCAGATAAAGGAGTGTACTAAGATGAGCAACGTAAGTTTTGACTATTCGCTGGCAGACAAGTTTATTTCACAGGAGGAAGTTGGCTATATTAAAAAGATAGCAGGCGATGCTAAGGATTTACTTCTTTCTAAGCAGGGAGCAGGTAATGACTTTTTAGGATGGATTGATTTACCTGTTGATTATGACAAGGATGAATTCGCCAGAATTAAGAAGGCGGCAACAAAGATTCAGAATGATTCAGATGTACTTTTGGTAATCGGTATCGGAGGATCATATCTTGGAGCAAGAGCTGCAATTGAATTTTTAAGACACAGCTTTTACAATTCGGTATCTAAGGAGATCAGAAAGACTCCTGAGATTTACTATGTTGGTAACAGCATAAGCAGTACATACATTGCACATCTTAAGGATGTAATCGGAGACAGAGATTTCTCTATCAATATGATCAGTAAGTCAGGAACAACAACAGAGCCTGCAATCGCATTCCGTGTATTTAAGAAGATGCTTATCGATAAATACGGAAAAGAAGAAGCCAACAAGAGAATCTATGCAACAACAGATAAGGCTAAGGGAGCACTTAAGAATCTTGCTAATGAAGAAGGATACGAGAGCTTCGTAGTACCTGATGATGTAGGAGGACGTTTCTCAGTCCTTACAGCCGTAGGTCTTCTTCCAATCGCAGTAAGCGGTGCTGATATAGATAAGCTTATGGAAGGTGCAGCAAGCATGAGAGAGCTTGCAATCAACAATGATTTCGAGTCAAATGATGCTCTTAAATATGCTGCAATCCGTAACGTGCTTCTTCGCAAGAACAAGAACATCGAGATCCTTTGTAACTATGAGCCATCACTTCACTATGTAGCTGAATGGTGGAAGCAGTTATATGGAGAGAGCGAAGGAAAAGACCAGAAGGGTATTTTCCCTGCAGCTGTTGATCTTACAACAGACCTTCACTCAATGGGACAGTTCATCCAGGACGGTCAGAGAACAATGTTTGAGACTGTTATGAATCTTGAGACAAGCGCTGACGAAATCGTGCTTGAAGAAGAAGACGGAGATCTTGACGGACTTAACTATCTTGCAGGAAAGACAGTTGATTTCATCAACAAGAGCGCAATGAAGGGAACACAGCTTGCTCATACAGACGGTAACGTTCCTAACCTCATTGTTAACATTCCTGAGAAGAATGAATTCTATCTTGGACAGTTATTCTATTTCTTTGAATTTGCAGTAGGTGTAAGCGGATACATGCTTGGTGTTAATCCATTTAACCAGCCGGGTGTTGAAAGCTACAAGAAGAATATGTTTGCACTTCTTGGAAAGCCTGGATTTGAGAAGCAAAGAGAAGAACTTCTTAAGAGACTTTAATTAGAATTAAAAGCCTTTTTGGCTGATATAATAAAAATGCCCCCCCTGCCCCGGGATACCTGATATTAAAGGTATTCTGGGGCAGGGGGATTTTTTATCTTGAATATTTATATAACTGATGATACAATTTAAATAAAATCCGTAAAAGTAATAAAATTACGGAGTTTATTTGAAAGAAGGTGCTTTTATGTTATTTTCATATGAAGAATGTAAGGAAAAGTATCATACAGATTATGCTATTCGGAAAGCTGTTTTGGCTGGGAATCTTATAAAAATTTCAAGGGGTATCTACTCGGACACCGGTAAAGAATATGACTTGTCGGTAATTAGGAGACTATATCCATATGCTGTATTTACAATGAATAGTGCATTTTATTATCATGGGCTGACTGATACAATTCCTAATAAATATTATCTGATTACAGATAAGGACTCTACAAAGATACGAGATTCAAGGGTGGTTCAGTATTTTGATAACAGTGATAGCCTTGGTTTTGGAACGGAAGAGATAGAGATTGATGGCTCATTTGTAAAAATATTCAGTCGAGAGAGAATGCTTGTTGAATTGATCAGATATAAGAAAAAAATGCCCTTTGATTATTACAAAGAGATAATCGGGAATTATAGAAAGCTTTTGTATCTGCTGGACATACAGGCTGTAGAGGAATATGCCGAAAAGTTGCCTAAGACAAAACTTGTAATGGAAACATTGCAGATGGAGGTGTTCTGATGAATTTATATGATCTAACAGAAGAGATAAGAAAAATGGGGTATGGGGCTGATGATGCCAGAGCACGTGTTTGCCAAGATATAGTTCTTAAGGCTTTGTCACTCAGCTCTTTGTCAAGAAATGCCACAATCAAGGGTGGCGTTGTCATGAGAAGTATTACAAATGAGGTGCGTCGTGCTACGCAGGACATGGATATAGATTTTATAAGGTATTCCTTAGCGGATGAATCTATAGAATTGTTTATAGAAAAACTGAATACGATAGATGGTGTTACAATAACGAGAGTTGGAGAGATAATGGAGTTAAGTCAGCAGGATTACAATGGAAAAAGAGTATTCATACATATAAAGGATAATTACAGTAATACGATAGAAAGTAAGATTGATTTAGGAGTACATAAGCACTTTGATATTGAACAGGAAGAATATTGTTTTGATATTGCATTTGATAATGAAGGTGCTTCGCTTTTGATAAATTCGAGGGAACAGATGTTTTCTGAAAAATTACGGTCTTTACTTAAATTTGGAACGTTCAGTACAAGATATAAAGATATTTATGATATGTTTTATCAATGCAGAAAACTGAATGAAAAGAATTTGATGCATTGCTTCCAAATTCTAATCTTTGAAGATCTCGGAATGCGGGAGAATAACATGAGGGATATTGTGAAACGGGTTGAAAAAGTATTCAGTGATACGGGATATAAGGGTAAGGTTGACAGTAGCGATAAGAGATGGATTGATAATAGTATTGATGAGGTTTTTGACGAAATACTTACCTATTTATCGTATTTGAGTTTGAAGGCAAGAACATAATGTCAAAATTTAAATAAAATGTAATGTGTTTACATGTTTTGTCTTAGACAAAACTCGAAAAGCATTGAGAACAACTTGGTCTTGTGATAAAATAAGTCCAGTTAATTGCTGATAGTTATAGTAGTCTATTAACTTAATCAAATAATAATCCCCAAATATCTCTAAGGAATATTTCTTTGGAGATATTTTCTGTGAAAAACGAGTTGAGGTATTAGTAGAAATGCGATACGATCAAACTATATTTGAGATGCGCAACGCGAATGAGTTAAGGTGAAAAGATGGAGGACGATTAATACAATAGTTAAGACATCAATCGAAAAGAGCAGGTTAGAGAACGGGCAAAGACAATTACAGAAGAATAGTATAATGATTTTGCTATAATCTTAGCCTATAGCCGGCAATTAGTATTCCATACTTCCCAAGTAGGAATTAGGGTGTTATTATATCCTCATCATCAATGAAAACAACAAATTCAGATAAGAAAGGTGTGGATAGTTATGGCAAAGAAGACAAGACAGGAAAGAGATTTAAAATTTGAGACATTACAGTTACATGTAGGACAGGAGACACCGGATCCGGTTACTGATGCAAGAGCAGTACCTATTTACCAGACATCATCATATGTGTTTAGAAACAGTGATCATGCTGCAGCCCGTTTTGGTCTTGCGGATGCAGGTAACATTTACGGAAGACTTACTAATCCGACAGAAGATGTTTTTGAAAGAAGAATTGCAGCATTAGAAGGCGGTGTTGCAGCACTGGCAGTTGCTTCAGGTGCAGCGGCTATCACATACACTATTGAGAATCTTGCACAAAACGGAGATCACATTGTTGCAGCAAAGAATATATATGGTGGCACATATAACTTACTTGCTCACACATTAACAGCATACGGAATTACCACAACATTTGTAGACCCATTTAATTATGACGAGATAGAAAGCGCAATACAGGATAACACAAAGGCTGTATTTATCGAGACTCTCGGAAATCCTAATTCCGATGTTGTTGATATAGAAAAGATTGCAGGCATTGCACATGCACACAAGATTCCGCTTGTTATCGATAACACATTTGCAACGCCATATCTGGTAAGACCTATAGAACATGGAGCAGACATTGTTGTTCATTCTGCAACCAAGTTCATAGGAGGCCATGGAACAACAATCGGTGGAGTTATTATTGATGGCGGAAAATTTGACTGGGAAGCATCAGGAAAGTTTGCATCACTCACAGATCCAAATCCAAGCTACCATGGAGTAAGCTTTACAAAGGCAGTTGGAGCTGCGGCATTTGTAACAAAGATTCGTGCAATTTTACTTCGTGACACAGGAGCAACAATTTCTCCGTTCCATTCATTTATATTCCTTCAGGGACTTGAAACGCTTTCATTAAGAGTTGAGCGTCACGTTGAAAATGCACTTAAAGTGGTAAAATATCTTGAAAACCATCCTCAGGTAGAAGCCGTTCATCATCCAAGTGTTTCAAAGGATGCGCTACAGCAGGAACTTTATAAGAAGTATTTTCCTAACGGTGGTGGTTCAATATTTACATTTGAGATTAAAGGTGATGAAAAGAAAGCAAGAGATTTTATTGATCAGTTAGAATTGTTCTCGCTTCTTGCCAATGTTGCGGATGTTAAGTCGCTTGTTATCCATCCTGCATCAACAACCCATTCACAGCTTACAAGTGAAGAGTTGTTAGAGTCAGGAATCAAGCCTAATACAATAAGACTCTCTATAGGTACAGAGAATATTGACGATATTATAGAAGATCTTGAGGAAGCATTTAAGGCGGTTCAGTAACAGTCGTCTTCCTCAATGACATGTATTTCAAGATAATCAAAATCAATGCTGTCAATGAAGTTGTCTTGAGTGAAAGCGACCCTGTCGCGCTGTTTGAACTCTCTTATGGAAGAGTCAAGCCAGATAGGCTCGCTTAGATTGAATTCATAACATACATCTTTGATAGCTGCAAATATTTTTCTTGTTCTGTTCATGGTGGTGTCATCGTTTGACACCACCATGTCTTTTATCATGTGATTATTACTGTAAAGTTTTGCCCATAATTTAAACATGTTTTTCTCCGGATATAAAGTTTATGATAATGATAATCATAATAAATGAGGCGGGAAAAAGCAATCTGTTTGATTGAATGATTTTAGTAAATATAGTATAATAGATTTATGTTTTTGTTTCGTGTATGAATTGGGCGGTGGATATTATTATAATGACCATAATATCCGGTTCACGGATAAGAATTATATATTGCAGGAGGTATGTCTATGAAAAGAATAGGAATGCTAACAAGTGGAGGCGACTGTCAGAGCCTTAACGCAACTATGCGTGCTGTTGTTATGGGACTGTATCATAATCTCGGAGAGGTTGAGATTTATGGATTTCTTGATGGGTATAAGGGGCTTATGTATGAGAATTATAAGAAGATGAATCTTGATGATTTTGCCGAGATTATTAATGATGGCGGAACGATTCTTGGAACATCAAGACAGCCGTTTAAGCTTATGAATGAGCCGGATGAAAATGGTCTTGATAAAGTTAAGGCAATGAAGAAGACTTATAAGAAACTTAAGCTTGATGCGCTTGTAATACTTGGAGGTAACGGAACCCACAAGACAGCTAATCTGCTTAGTACGGAAGGTCTTAATATTGTTACTCTTCCTAAGACTATCGATAATGATATCTGGGGTACTGACATGACATTTGGATTCCAGAGTGCGGTTGATATAGCAACACATTCAATTGACTGTGTAAGAACAACTGCAAGATCTCATCACAGAGTATTTGTGGTTGAGATAATGGGACACAAGGTCGGATGGATGACTTTGTACGCAGGTATTGCGGGTGGTGCAGATGTTATTCTTCTTCCGGAGATACCATACGATACCGATAAGGTAATTGAAGCAATAAAGAAAAGAGAAGAAGCAGGAAAGAGCTATTCTCTTATTGTGATAGCAGAAGGTGCAATGACTAAGGAAGATGCAGCACTTTCAAAGAAAAAATTTAAAGCAAAGTATGAAAAGACTCCATTTTCTTCATCAGGTGTTCTTGCAAAAGAATTACTTGAAAAGAGCGGTCGTGAAGTCAGAGTAACCAATCCGGGGCATGCTCAAAGAGGTGGCAATCCATGTGCTTATGACAGAGTTATTTCGACAAGACTTGGTTCTTATGCGGCAAAACTTGTTGCGCAGGAGAAATTCGGTTACATGGTTTCACTCAGGGGAAGTCATATTTATCCGGTTCCTCTTGAAGAGGTTGCAGGCAAGTTAAAATATGTGCCTATCGACGCATGCGAGATTATAGATGCAAAAAATATTGGAATAAGCTTTGGTGATTAAATTTTTTCTGTTATATTAATATAATCAACAAAGTGGGAGGATTACCATGTCATACATGGCGTTGTACAGAAAGTACCGTCCTATGGCATTTGAGGATGTCAAAGGTCAGGAACACATAGTAACAGCATTAAAAAATCAAATAAAATACGACAAAGTCGGACATGCTTACCTGTTCTGCGGAACCCGTGGAACAGGTAAAACTACGATAGCCAAAATATTTGCCAAGGCGCTCAATTGTGAGAATCCGGTTGATGGCAGTCCCTGCAATGAATGTGAGTGCTGCAAGTCGATTAACGAGCAAAGTTCACTTAATGTCATTGAGATAGATGCCGCATCCAACAACAGCGTGGAAAACGTCAGACGAATCGTGGAGGAAGTACAGTATTCACCTACGGAGGGACGTTTTAAGGTATACATCATAGATGAGGTGCATATGCTTTCTACAAGTGCGTTTAATGCGTTGTTAAAGACACTTGAGGAACCGCCTTCTTACGTTGTGTTTATACTTGCAACAACTGAGGCGCATAAGCTTCCGGTAACAATTACATCAAGATGTCAAAGATATGATTTTAAGAGAATACAGGTAGAGACTATCGTTGACAGACTGGAGCAGCTTACAAAAGCAGAAAATATTGATGCCACGACGGATGCACTGCAATACATTGCAAGAAATGCTGATGGTGCACTTAGAGATGCATTAAGTCTGCTTGACCAGTGCAACGCATTTTACATGGGACAGACTCTGACATACGAGAAGATCTTAGGTGTTCTCGGAGCGGTTGACAATGATGTGTATGTGAACCTTTTTGAATTGATGATTAAAAATGATGTCACTGCAGTTGTAAATCTGATTGATGATATAATAATGCAGGGAAAAGATATATCACAGTTCATAATAAATTTTACATGGTTTGTCAGAAATGTAATGCTTCTTAAGACAACTAACGTGGATGCAAGTGCTGTTGACATGACGCAGGATATGGCAATACATCTTAGAAAATTGTCGGTAGAGATAAGCATAGATGGAATACTCAGATATATTAATGTACTTTCTGAGGCCAGTGCAAAATTAGCATATGCAACACAAAAAAGAGTGGTTGCGGAGATGACATTTATCAAGCTTTTAAGACCGCAGATGGAAAATAATGACCTGGCGTTGACAGCGAGAATCGACAACATCGAAAAGAAGTTAGAGAAAGGAATTGTAGTCTCTGGTGCCGGGGCAGCTGGTGCTGATGGGCAGACTGCGCAAGAGGAAAATGAGGATGATGAGGGCAATATGAGCAAAGAAGAGTTAGACACGTTAGTCAAAGCACTTCCGGATGATGTAAAAGAGCTCGCATCAAGATGGGACGAGGTCATAAGAAAGACGGAAGAACCAGTCAAGGAGTACCTTAAGAAAGCGAAGGTTTACCCGGGTGAAGGATCCTGTATTGTCCTTTCGGCAGCAGATGACATGGAATATCTTTTCTTGTCTGCGCCGGCGCATATAAATGTATTGAAAAATGTTATATTATCTGTTATTAATAAAGATGTTGAAATCAAATGTGTACTTGAAAAGGAAAAAGCAGCCGCAGGTGCTACTTCGGTAAAATTGGATATTTCAAGACTTTCAGGTTTGATAAATATGCCTATAGAAGTAAATTAGTTTTAGGAGGAAGAAAAGGATGGCAAAAAGAGGCGGATTCCCTGGTGCTATGCCGGGTAACATGAATAATCTTATGAAGCAGGCTCAGAAGATGCAAAAGCAGATGGAGCAGACTACTAAAGAGATGGAAGAAAAAGAATGGGAAGCAGCAGCAGGTGGCGGAGCCGTTAAAGTTACCGTATCAGGAAAGAAAGAGGTAACAAAGGTATCACTTGCACCGGAAGTTGTTGATCCTGATGATATAGAGATGTTAGAAGATCTTATCATGGCAGCTACAAATGAAGCGTTAAGAATGATGGAAGAAGAGTCGGCACAGGCTCTTGGAGCTATAACAGGAGGCCTTGGTGGCTTTGGCGGAGGATTTCCTTTCTAAAGATGGATTACTATAGTACTCACATAACAAAACTTATAGAAGAACTTGCCTCTTTGCCCGGTGTCGGAGCAAAGACTGCAGCAAGGCTTGCGTTTCATATAATCAATATGCCAAAGCAGCGTGTGGAAAGCTTATCTAATGCAATTATTTCGGCAAAGGAAAATGTCCGTTATTGCAAAGAGTGTTATACGCTTACAGACAGTGAATTGTGTCCGATATGTGCAAGCAGCAAGAGGAATCATAAAGTAATAATGGTCGTTGAGAATACGAGAGATCTGGCGGCATATGAGAAGACACAAAAGTTTGACGGGGTGTACCATGTCCTTCATGGTGCTATTTCACCTACGCTTGGAATAGGACCTGCAGATATCAAACTCAAGGAACTTATAAAAAGGCTTGAAGGAGACATAGATGAGGTCATTATTGCAACCAATTCTACTCTTGAAGGAGAGACGACTGCCATGTATATCAGTCGACTGATTAAACCTACAGGTATAAAGGTGAGCAGGATTGCAAGCGGAGTGCCGGTTGGCGGAGACTTGGAATATATTGATGAAGTAACACTGCTTCGTGCACTTGAAGGAAGAGTACAGTTGTAAAGTAATAAGAAGAATTAAATAAAGAAAATAAAACAGCGGGAACTGTTGTTCCCGCTGTTTTTCACGTCTTTTATTGGTTGCGATAACTAGTGTTATCAATTAACTATGAGAGGAGAGTTAAAAAATATATGAAAAATTTTCACTTATAAGTATAGATGGGAAATATGTATAAATTGTGTACGATATATAAAACAAATATAAAAAAAGTTGAAATAAATATATACTTTGATAAAATATTTTTTATAAACAGTAACTTGTAATATCTATAAGATGGCTACAAGGAGGAACTAATTTGAAGAATATACTTAAAGAAGGGAAGAAGACAGCAATCGACATAAAAAAGGAATTGCTGACGCTTGAAGAATATAAAAATAAATCAAGACAGGCTATGTCAAAAGAGAATGTCTGCGAGAAAGAACTTAGGGAGAAGGAACGTGAAGTTGACGACGAGATTTCACGTATGATACGAAAAAGAAGGTCGGATGTAGAAGATACATATAAGGACAGAATCAGTAAACTTAAGGCACGATCAAAGAAGATAAGCAGCAGACGTGAAAAATCAAAAGATGCGAAAATGTCTGAAAGAATTAAAGAAGAGACAGCCGATTACTATTCAGACAACAGAATTATTAATTCGGATATTAAGTCAGTGATGTTCAAAGAAAAAATATCCACATTTTATAGAACGGACTTATTTTTCTCACTGTTTATGCCGCATGGACCGATTGACTTGTTAAAGCTTTTGGTTGTGGCGCTGATACTTCTAATCCCTGTACCGCTTTTTATTATTAAAGCAACTCCGTGGGAGGAAGGAACATTTCTTACGGTTTTATTGTATGCAATCATAATTTTATTTTTTGGCGGAATATATATAGTTATCAGAAACACAAAAGTTGCACCAAAAGCAGCAGTGCTAAAAAGTATATATGAAAAGAAAAAGCTGATAAAGAAAAATAAAAAGAAAATCAAGTCAACAACAAAAAGCATCCTCAAGGAAAAGGATGATACGGTATATAACTTAGATAAATACGATAAGGAAATCGAAGATGTGGACAAAGAGATGGATGCGGCTGTAAAGGAACAAAAAGCCGCACTTGAGGCATTTGAGAATTCCACCAGATTTATGATTGAAAATGAGATTCGAAGCCGTCATGAGGATGAAATTGAGAAACTGACGGACAATTATAAGAATGCAAAGAAGGATGCGGACAGACTTGAGGATGCAGTAAACAAGATGGAGATGGATGTTTCCAAAAAGTATGATGCATATCTTGGTAAAGACTTTTTGAAAGTGGATAAGGTAGATGCAATTATAGAGATAATTCAGAAAGGTGAGGCGGATACAATAGGGGAAGCGATGGAAGTATATAAGACAAAATACTAATAATTTCATAATGTATGAAGATGAGCAGATGTCGGTTTTTGCGATAAATTCCGGTAAAAGCTCATCTTTTTTTGACATTTTTTATGGGACAAGGCTGATATTATTGCTATTAAAAAGGGGTTTAGAGGTTTTAAACCGGGGAGGTATAGTATGAACAGAACAGCATTACCTAAGAATGTAAGACAAATAGGAAAAAGTGATGACATAAAAAGAATTTATGTAGAGGATTATGTTGTGACTTTTATAAAACAGTATGCAATGGCGAATTCTAAGGGAAATTTTATACTTTTAGGAGATACAGGCAATATAGGCGGCACGCAGGCGACATTTATTAACGGTGCCGTAAGTCTTAAAGAAGAAGAGCTTCTGGTGAATGAAATCATAAGCAAAGAGGCGTGGGATGATGTGTATTACAGGCTTCAGAATTATTTTGAGGGATATAACATAATCGGATGGTGTTGTGTAAGTCAGGACGGCGTAAATGATGATAATTACGGATTTATGCTGCAGAAATTCACTAACATTCAAAGAAAAAATTTCCCGGGAAATGATAAGGTTTTTATTCATTACAACAGTGTGATGATGGAGGAAAACGTGTACTGCGCGAAAGACAACATTTTAAAGGTTCTGGGAGGATATTTCGTATATTACGAGAGAAATGATAAAATGCAGGAATATATGATGTGTGAAAGTGAGAGGACAGGAACGGATCATGAATATTCAGATGAAATAACAGCAAAAATAAGGGAAGCAATAAATGAAAATGATGGCATAAAAACGGGAGCAGCCACGAAAGTAAGACACGGAATCATTTTAAAGGGAGAAGGAAGAAAGAAGAAAATAATACAAAACGGATATACTGTAGCAGCTGCGGTAGCTGTTGTGTGTCTTTTGGCAGTAGCGGCGGGTAAAAGCAGAATTGATATAAGACAGGCGCTAAGCAATATAAATAATAAATTACATTCGGTAAATGAGGCTGAAAGTGAGACAAGCCATGAGAATATGGTGCAGGATTCATCAGGAACTCTTATCACACAGGATGTGCCGGGTAATATTCCGGATATAGAGAAAGACAACACTAACGATAATAAGAAAAAAGAAGACACAACGAACGAGAAAAAAGTTAATAAAGAAAATGATGATGAAGAAAAAAAGAAGAGTGATAGGGTGGATAAAAATAATGAAGATGATAAAAAAGAAAAGGATGATACAAAAGCAACAATTGCACAGGGAAGGGATTATAAGATAAAAGAAGGAGATACACTTGCCCAGATAAGCAAGGATAATTACGGCACGGTTTTAAGGGTTAAAGAGATATGTAAACTTAATGGAATTGAAAACGAAAACATGATCCATCAGGGGGATATGATAAAGCTTCCGGACTAATATTTTCTTGAATAATTATCTGAATAAGTATAATATAAAAAATATCATTATGAGGTGACAAAGCGGGGTTGCGGTGCCAGCTCAAATATATTTAAGGCGGAGATAAGATGTCGGATAATATTCAGGAAATTAAGACGGATGAAGATAAAATAAGCAGATTTCGATTTGGTCTTGGAACAGCCATAGTTGTTGTTGTGATGATATTGATTTCTGTGTTCATATACGTAAGGTTCATTGCAGACAGAAAATATAACACATATGAAGTTATTAAGTCGGTAACCAGAGACGATGATGGAAACACAAAATATGTGCCATATGACAAAGATAAGGTGATTAAATACAGCAGAGACGGAATTACGGCGATAGGTGGGGACGGCAATACGGTATGGAGTGCTTCGTATGATATGAAGAATCCCATGGTCGTTACTTGTGGAGAGAGTGTAGCTGTTGCGGATATAGGCAATCAGTCTCTTATCATATATGACGGAAAAGGCAATGAAGATGTAGTTGAGATTTTAAAACCTATAGAAAATGTTGCTGTATGCAGTCAGGGAATAGCAGCAGTGGTTGTTAAAGACGAAGAGTGCAACTATATATACATTTGTGACGGTGATACGGTCTATACTGAGATAAAGACAAGGATAAAGGAAGATGGATATCCTGTGTCAATAGCATACTCACCTGATGGTAAAAAGCTTGTTACGGGTTATGTCCAGGTTGCTGATGAGTCGATAAAAAGCATGCTGACTTTTTATAATTTCAGTGAAGTAGGAAAAGAATATGACAGTGATATTGTCAAGGCTGAAGATTTCGGAGAGAGTATAATTCCGAGAATAGCATTTGTAAATGATTCCAATGTTGCTGTGTTTGCATCTAATAAAGCGATGGTTTATGAGATGAAAGAGATTCCTAAAATGATATTTGAGACGGATGATTTTTCTGACAGTATAAAGAGTGTTGCGTGGGATTCAAAATACATTTCCCTTATTACAGAGGATGAGACACAAGGAAAAAAGGAGCTTAAAGTATACGCTCTTAACGGTAAACAGACCGGAAAACATGAGGTCACAATTAATTATAAGGACATGGTTATGTCCGGAGAAGATGTAATTTTATACAATGACAGCCAGATTCAGGTGATTACAAAGAACGGTAATGAGAAAGTCTTTCTAGAAGAAAACAGCCAGGTATCTTATGTAATGCCTTATTCGGGTGATGATAAGTATTATCTTGTTAACACGGACAACATTAATCTGATTAAACTGAAAAGAGGAAAATAATGAATTGGTTATCAATCGTATTATTTGCAATGGTAATTGTGTGTGGGGCAGTAGGATATTTTAAGGGCTTGATAAGGACAGTTGTTACATTGGCGATAATGATAGCTTCAGTTGTTATTACTGCAGTTTTGTCACCTGTTATATCTTCGGCAGTGGTGAAGAACGATGCTGTCTACGACAAAGTATATGAAGCGGTAAAAAACGGTGTTACATCCAATGATGAATACAAAAAGTTAAAAGAGAAATACAATAATCTTAATACCGAGACTATAAGCAGCAAGGCAAATGAAGGGATTGGTATGGTGGATGATTTTGTTGAGACTCTGAATGTGCCAAAGCAGATGAAAGAAAGTATTAGTGAAGCTGTTAGGGATAAAAATGTAGAGGCTGTAACTATTGATGACATAACAGACGTTGCGTGCGATTGCATAACCATCAGGATAATTAACAGTACTGTATATATACTTGTGTTTTTGTGTGTGACGGTTATTGCGTATCTTGTGCTGTATCTTGTTATAGGTATAAGCAAACTTCCGGTAATAAGAGAATTTGACAGTATAGCAGGTATGGCAGCGGGAATTGCTTTGGGAGTTTGTCTTATTGCGATTGCCATGGTTGTCATTACGAGCTTTGGGAATACCGTGTTTGGAAAAAATGCAATTGATTGTATAAATGAAAATGAAATTTTAAGTTGGATTTACGATTATAATCCCTTGTGGAAAGTTTTATAAAATTGAGAAATGCACCTTGATAAAAGGTGCATTTTTGCCTGTAAATAAGGCATAAAATCGGGGTAAAAAAATTTTTTAAAAAAAATTAAAAAAAGTTGTTGACAAAACTATTGCAGGCGTGTATGATATATCTTGCTGACGCGGTAAAGCGAAAGCGAAACACAAAAAGAACATTGATAATTGAACAGTAAAACAACCTTGAAAATTCCTAACAAAGATTTTCATTCGAATTAAATTCGAACCGTATCTTAT
>CACXFB010000051.1 GCA_902766825.1 uncultured Lachnospiraceae bacterium | reverse complement strand
CTACATTAGCGAATATGATGCAATAGGAACTAAAGAGCTAATAACAAAGGTACATAGGATGTATAAAAGAGAAGGGGAGTACGTTGAGATTGAAGATGGCCAGTTGATTATATATATTAATGCAACAGTCAGGGATGGAAGTTTGTTGTCTGAAATGATGGATATATTTTTAGCGACAAGTGAAGTACATAACAGTCATTTCCCGAAGCTGTGCGAAGCAATTAATTACTATAAAAGCGATAAGAAAGGATATGGCGAAATGTGTGCAATAGTTGATAAATTAATTGATGAAGTAACTAAAGAGCTTAACGGAGAGATAAATGAGCTGAAGGATGAGAATCATGGCTTGAAAGATGAAAATGATGAGCTGAAAGATGAAAATGACGGTCTGAAAGATGAAAATGACGATTTGAAAGATGAGAATGACGATTTGAAAGATGAGAATAATGACTTGAAAAAGGAGAATAATATTCTGATCATTAGAAGTGCCCGTATGCTTATTAATGGGGTGGATAATATAGTAGTGATAACAGGAAAGAATATAGAAGAGGCATGCCGTATGCAGGGAGTTACATATGCAGAATACTGTAATGCAAAAAATGTATTGAAAATATCCGATAAAGATGAAAGAATAGAATAACAGATCCAAAAGTCGGAGGTAACTATTGTGGATGATTCAAAAGATTTAAGATATCTTACATGTGAGAAGTATTATGTTTTTGAAATGCTGATACTTGTTGCGGGAATGATGGGGGCATACACTTTTAATTTAAGAGGTGGCGTTTTTTGTAATGCTCAGACAGCTAATATAGTGCTTATGGGAATAGCATTTGGAAAAGGTTATCTAGGGCAGGGATTTTATTACTTTATTCCGCTAAGTGCATATATTGCAGGAACAGTTATATCTGAATTGTTTCCTAAGCAGGTTCGAAAGATTCATTTTCTTAGATGGGATACCTATCTTATCGGATTTGAGATTTTTTCATTTTTTTTAATAGGATTTATTCCGTTAAGCGCACCGGTTCAGATAGTCCAGGTGATGATTAATTTTATATGTTCCATGCAGTATAATACTTTCAGACAGGCAGAAGGTATTCCTATGGCAACAACATTTTTAACTAATCACATAAGGCAGATGGGAGTATGGCTGACTAAAGCAGTTGTTCATAAACAGGATGGAGCGTGGAAGGTATTTTCAAGACACTTTAGAATGGTATCGTTCTTTTTCTTAGGAGGTTTTATTCTTACTCTGTTTTGTGATATGCTTAAAGAAAAAGCTATATGGATTGCTATAATCCCTTTGATGGTTATATTTGTGATTATGTCAATTGCCGACAGGACGCAGGAAAAGGAGTATCTAAGTCAGAAGCCACACGGACATTAGAATTTAAGTATATAAAAAGATTAATAAAGATTAAAAATTTGGTGTAAAATGAAAAAGAGAAATAAGAAAAACAGAAAAAAGAAAATAATAATATTTTTATTTGTAGTTGTTATATTAGTAGCGGTCAATTGTGTAACATTATCATATATAATACAACGATATAAGGACAACAGGCGTCAGGAATCCTATGATAAGGTTATGGCATATGAACAGAAGGTAGATGAGAATGGAATAGCCGTTGATATGTTGGATAATCCATACTTTATGGAAAAGATGCCAGGGTATGATTATCCTTCTCCAAAGGAGATTACATATTATTCATCGATAACCGAGACTAATAGACATGCATATGTCATATTGCCAATAGATTATGATGAGGATAAGGAATATCCGGTTTTGTATCTTATGCATGGACTTCATGGCAGCCATAAGACATGGCTTAATAAAGGAGCGGATATTATACTGTATAATCTATATTATTTTAATGATGCAAAAGAGATGATAGTAGTTCTGCCTAACAGTGAAGTAAATGAGGAAGAAGACACAGAGGGTATGGATATTCGTGATACTGTGGAGGTATACGATAAGATAGAGGATGATATGATTAATTGTCTGATGCCATATATTGAAGAGCATTATTCCGTAGCCAAAGGCAGGGAAAATACAGCTATTGCCGGTAATTCCATGGGTGGAAGATCAACTATGCAGATTGCCTTTAAGCGTCAGGAATTGTTTGGATATGTAGGTGCTTTTTCGTCTGCTAATGTAATTGGCAAGCAGGAATACGGACATGTAGTACATCCTGTTCTAGATGATGTTAAGATAGATGAAAATGCAGGCAATTTTAAAATGATTATGCTTATGGTCGGACGTTCAGATGATGTTTGTGGCAGCTGTACTTATGAGTTGCATAATAAGATGGTTGAAAACGGGATAGATCACATCTTTTATGAGACGGAGGGTGGTCACCAGAATACGGTTTGGCAGAATGCATTATACAATTTTGGGCAGAGAATCTTTAAGTAAAGGGTAATGATAATAATCTAAAATAAACTATAAGAATACAAAATATAGCGACATATTATACTCGCGAACATGTAAGGCTCATTAAATGTTCTTCGTAAAGTATAATATGTCGCTATATTATTTGTATTTATGATTGTTGATATGCTTTTTTATATTATATAATTGATAATAAGTTACAAAATAATGAATAATATGATTATTGATGAGATTAATTCTTGATTCAAAGGTGACTACTAGGGATATTTCATTTTTCTTATATCCCTAGTAATTTTCCGCCGGTGACTACTAGGAATATTACATTCTTCTTATATCCCTAGTAATTTTCCGCAGGTGACTACTAGGAATATTACATTTTTCTTATATCCCTAGTAATTTTCCGTCAGGGTCTACTAGGGATATTTCATTTTTCTTATATCCCTAGTAATTTTTCGTCGGTGACTACTAGGAATATTACATTTTTCTTATATCCCTAGTAATTTTCCGTCAGGGACTACTAGGAATATTACATTCTTCTTATATCCCTAGTAATTTTCCGTCGGTGACTACTAGGAATATTTTATTATTCTTTTTTCTCTAGTAATCATCACCGAGAACTATAACACACAGCTAAAGTCTATGATACATCACCGCTGAACCTGGATCAAGAACCGGGATAAACCGCCAAGAACCAGGATACACAGCCAAGAACCGGGATACACTGCCAAGAACCGGGGCACGCCCTGTTGTCTACAGTCTAAGGGGAGGACTATAGTCCTCCCCTTGCATTTTACCTCCTGTTATGCTAGTATAATTGTTAATTTCATAGTTAGCATATGGTGCCAGAAGAAGTGGTAAGGCTGCTTCATTTTGGTTAAAAGGGAAACAGGTGCAAATCCTGTACGAACTCGTCACTGTAATAAAGGAGCAGGGCTGTAGATTAGTCACTGACGTTTGTTGGGAAGACAGCAGCAATGCGTTGATAGTTAAGTCAGGAAACCTGCCATATGTAATAGTACGGGATAAGATCCTAGGTCACGAGTAACTGATTGTACTTTTCTTAATTAATCTTTGTCCGGATAATGGAAAAAAGGTTTTATTTCGTGAGTTTTGATTCTTATCTTTGCAGAATTTCTGCACACAGAATTATCCTAATTAAATATGAAATTGAATATGGATTTGTTTTGCGGTACGACTGTGAGATTATAAAAAACTATATATTTCAAAGGAGTCGGTAGGACATGAAGAAAAAGTTGTATAGCATTCTTATTGCTTCTGCAATGGCTGCAGTGCTTGTATCAGGATGCGGTAAGGACGACAAAGATTCAAAGAAAGACACAGACACAAAAACGGACAAGAAGGTTGAAACTCAGCAGAATGCTGACGAGGACAATAATGCTGATGAGCTTTCAGATCAGGAAAAAGCTGATAAGGTTGCAGCATTAATTGATTCTATATATGTTCAGCAAAGAACTGATGAGACAGATTCACTTTGTGAACAGGCAAAGAGTGAGTGGGATGCACTTACTGATGCACAGAAGGAACTTGTAGAGGGTGAATTTGCTGACCCTGACTATTTTGGTCTTGATACAGGTGATGCATCAAAAGATGATCCACGTAACCAGGATGAGATTGGTGACAACGAGATTCTTGTTGTAAGTTTTGGTACTTCATTTAATGACAGCAGAGCAACAGATATCGGTGGAATTGAGAAGGCAATAGCTGATGCTAATCCGGGTTGGTCTGTAAGAAGAGCATTTACAGCACAGATTATCATCAACCATGTTCAGGCAAGAGATGGTGAGAAGATAGATAACATGGAGCAGGCTCTTGAGCGTGCGGTTGACAACAATGTAAAGAACCTTGTTGTACAGCCTACACATCTTATGCATGGTGCAGAGTATGATGAGCTTGTAGCTGCTCTTGATAAGTATAAAGATAAGTTTGAGAAAGTTTCTATTGCAGAGCCGCTTCTTGGTGAAGTTGGAGCAGATGCAACAAAGGTAAATGAAGATAAAGAAAACGTTGCTAAGGAAGTTGTTGCAGAAGCTGTTAAGACAGCAGGTTTTGAGACAATAGATGCTGCTAAAGAAGACGGAACAGCATTTGTATTTATGGGACACGGAACAGCTCATGTTGCTAAGGTAACATACAGCCAGATGCAGACTCAGATGAAAAATCTCGGATATGAGAACGTCTTTATCGGAACTGTAGAGGGTGAGCCTGAAGAGACAGAGTGCAGTGCAGTAATCGAAGCTGTTAAGACAGCAGGATATAAGAAAGTAGTCTTAAGACCACTCATGGTTGTTGCAGGAGATCATGCTAACAACGATATGGCAGGTGATGACGAAGATTCTTGGAAGAGCATGTTCGTTGCTGCAAAGGCATTTGATAATGTTGATTGTCAGATAGCAGGTCTTGGTGGAATTGAGGCAGTTCAGTCTATCTATGTTGAACATACAAAAGCTGCAATTGAAGCTGACGGACTTACAGCAGTTAATGAAAATGCACCTAAGGCAGAGGCACTTGCTGACGGAACATATGATGCTGAGTTTGTAACAGACAGCTCAATGTTCCATGTAAATGAAGCATGTGATGGAAAAGGAAAGCTTACAGTTAAAGACGGAAAGATGACAATTCATATCAGTCTTGTATCTAAGAAGATTACAACTCTCTTCCTTGGAACTGCAGAAGATGCACAAAAAGACGGTGCAGCAGTAATCGAGCCAACTGTAGACACAGTTACATATGAAGACGGAACAACAGAAGAAGTTAATGGATTCGATGTTCCTGTAGAGAGTCTTGATGCTGATTTTGATCTTGCTATTCTTGGAGAAAAGGGAACATGGTATGATCATAAGGTATCTGTAAAGACACCCAGTAAATAGTAGTGATAAAGCTGATGAGCTTAAGTTAAAAGCGAATGTTACTTTGACAGGAGGTACAGGCAGAGCAAGCGTTTATTCGCCTGCTGATATCACCATTGTTGATGATGTAATATATGCTACAATTGTATGGAGCAGCAGTAATTATGACTACATGGTAGTAGATGGAAAGAAAATATTAAATGAGGCTAAAGCCGGTGAGAAATCTACATTTACATTTGAGATTCCGGGATTTGATACGGATATAGATGTTATAGGAGATACTACTGCAATGAGCGTACCTCATGAGATAGAATATACTCTTAGATTTGAGCGCAGATAAATCACTTATTTGATGTCAAAAGAAAGAGTGAAAAGAGAAAAACTATGAAAATGAAGATGAAAAACAGTATATGTATGATCATCCTCTCAGTATTGACTTTGATTCTGTGTGCCTGCATGGGTGCACAGAATCAAAATTTTATACAGACAGATGCGGATTACAGTGATTTAACAATTAAAGAAACTACAGAGCTTAAGTATGCAAAGAATTTTAAAATTGACAAATGCGATGAAGATGAGGGATACATGCTCATAACCATTGGCAAGGATGTCTACAGTGATGACAGCGTAAATGATTGTGACAGGTTTTTGTATGTTCCTGAAAATGAAGGAGTTCCAAAGAACGTTCCTGATGATGTAACTGTGCTTAAGGCACCACTTGATAACACATATCTTGTATCAACATCGGCGATGGATCTTATAGTCGCTGCCGGAGCACTCTCTGATATAAGGTTATCGGGAACAAAGGCTGACAATTGGTTTGTTGAACAGGCAAGTGATGCGATGGAAGCAGGAGATATATTATATGCAGGTAAATACAGTGCACCGGACTATGAGCTTATTATCAGCGAAGAGTGTAATCTGGCTGTTGAAAATACTATGATATATCACAATCCTGAAGTAAAGGAAAAACTTGAAGAATTTGATATACCTGTAATTGTTGAGTTATCAAGTTATGAGGAGCATCCGCTTGGAAGACTGGAGTGGATAAAACTGTATGGGGCATTATATGGCAGGGAAGATGAGGTTGATGAATATTTTAATGAGCAGGTTAAAAAGATAAATATTATTGATGATGATAATGGCGACAGTGAAGATAATACGACTGCATTCTTTTATGTGACCGCGTCAGGGGCGGTTAATGTCAGAAAACCAAATGATTATATTTCAAAAATGATAGGTCTTGCAGGGGGAAAATATGTATTTGACGACATGATTTCGGAGGATGAAAGTGCACTGTCCACAATGAATATGCAGATGGAAGATTTTTATTCCGCTGCAAAAGAGGCTGATTATATTATTTATAACAGCACAATAGAAGGGGAGCTTGATGCAAAAGATGATTTGATAGAAATCAGTACTTTATTTAAAGATTTTAAAGCATATAAAGAGGGAAATGTTTATTGCACACAGGAAAATTTCTTTCAGGAAACAACAGGAACCTGTGATTTTATACTTGATTTATATAACGTCTACAATGACACTGGGAAAGATTTAAAATATTTAAAGAAGCTGAGGTAGATATGAAAAGATACGTAGCTGCATTTTCGGGAATGGCAGTTTTGCTGTTATTACTCATTATATTTAGCATATGTGTAGGAAGCGTAAATATTTCCGTCTCTGATATAGCGGACATTTTTACAGGAGCCAACCGGACCGGTGCTAAGTACCATATAATATATGACATAAGACTCCCACGAATACTGGCGGCGGTGCTGCTTGGAGGAGCACTTAGTGTTTCGGGATTTTTGCTTCAGATTTTCTTTGGCAACCCGATAGCAGGACCATATGTTCTTGGTATTTCTTCAGGTGCAAAGCTTTTTGTTGCCATTACCATGATAGTCCTTTTAGGTCATGGCATTCACATTAATTCATTCGGAATGATTGCAGCTGCATTTGTTGGTTCCATTGCCGTGATGGGTTTCGTACTCATTATCTCCTCGAAAGTTAACAGAAATCTTCTTATAGTGTGCGGTGTACTGGTAGGTTATATTTGTTCCGCTATTACGGATTTTTTTATAACATTTGCCGACGATTCAAATATAGTTAATCTTCATAACTGGTCTCTTGGAAGTTTTTCGGGAATAAACTGGAACAATGTTTATGTTATCAGTGCGGTTACACTTACAACGTTAGTGGTAACATTTATTATGTCAAAGCCAATCGGTGCGTTCAGAATGGGTGAGTCATATGCTCTTAATATGGGGGTAAATGTACTGGCGATAAGAGTCGCTATAATTCTTTTATCAAGCGTTCTTTCGGCTTGTGTTACGGCATTTGCCGGTCCGATATCGTTTGTCGGAATAGCGGTTCCGCATTTGACTAAGATTATTACGCGTACAACAAAACCTATAATTATGATTCCTGCAGTTTTTCTTGCAGGAGGAATCATAACACTTGTATGTGATGATATAGCAAGAACAGTATTTGCTCCAACGGAGATAAGTATAAGTTCAGTTACAGCGGTTTTACTTGTTCCGGTTGTAATTACAATGATGATAAAGACGAAAAAAGGTGAGAACTGACAGACTAGGTTAGTATAAACAGTAAAGGAAGAATGGTTAATTAAGATGCAGCATAGCGGTTTTTGTATAAAGGCAGACAATTTAAAAGTCGGATATGAAAAAAAGATAATTGTGGATGATATCGGTTTTGAAGTTTCATCCGGTGAAATTACTACGATAATCGGTCCTAACGGAGCAGGAAAATCCACAATACTTAAGACTATAACAAAGCAGCTCGAACTGATGGGTGGAAAAATCACCATTTGTGATAAAGATATGCAGTCCATGTCATTTTCGGATATCGCAAAAAAGATGTCCATGGTTATGACAAAAAGACCGCATACTGAGCTTATGACATGTTTTGAGGTTGCATCAACAGGAAGATATCCGTATACGGGAAGAATGGGAGTGCTAAGTAAAGAGGACCGTGATAAGGTAAAAGAAGCATTAAGATATACGGGTGCACTTGAGCTTGCTGACAGCGATTTTAACAAAATAAGTGACGGACAAAAGCAAAGGGTAATGCTTGCCAGAGCAATTTGTCAGGATACGGACGTTATCATAATGGACGAGCCGGTATCATTTCTTGATATAAAATACAAGATAGACATTCTTGATAATATACGAGATCTTGCAAGAAAAAAAGGTATCGCGATAATAATGACGCTGCATGAATTAGAGCTTGCAAGGCAGATTTCGGATAAAGTTATATGTGTCGGAGGCGGCAAGGTAGATAAGATAGGATGCGTGGAAGAGATTTTTGACGGTGATTACATTAACCGTCTTTATGAGATAGATGAAAAATCATTTGACAGTATTACCTGCAACATGATGCTTCCTTTAAAAGAGGATAGTGCACAGGTGTTCGTAATTGCAGGAGGTATGGAAAGTGTTAATGTCATTTACAGGCTTGCAAGGCAGGGGAGAGCATTTTATGCCGGAATAATAAGTGAAAATGATGTTGCATTCAGAACAGCAAAAGCCATGGCAAAAGAAGTTGTTGTAACAAAAGCATATTATCCGATTGAAGAAAGTCACATAAACGCGGCAAAAAAGCTGATAGATGGCTGCACATATTATCTGTGTGCAGTGGATGAATTTGGCCCTTATAACAGCGCTAACAAAGAGCTGCTTCAATATGCAATTGATACAGGAAAGAAAAAAATATAGAAAAGAAAAATTAGACAAGAAAGACAGGACATAAGAATGGCAAAAGTTATTATGGTTCAGGGAACAATGTCGGGTGCAGGGAAAAGTTTGCTTACAGCCGGTCTGCTTGCGGTATTTCGTCAGGACGGATACCGTGTTGCTCCGTTTAAATCCCAGAACATGGCTCTTAACTCATTTATTACAAAAGACGGACTTGAGATGGGACGTGCGCAGGTTATGCAGGCACAGGCTGCAGGCATAGAACCTGACGTGTGCATGAATCCGATTCTTTTAAAACCGACAGGAAATTTTGGATCGCAGGTTATTGTTAACGGTGAAGTGCTGGGTAATATGAGTGCCAAGGATTATTTTGCCTACAAGGTTAATCTGGTTGATGATATAAAGAAAGCTTTTAGGAAGCTTAATGATATGGTTGATATCATTGTGATTGAGGGAGCGGGAAGCCCGGCAGAGATTAATCTTAAGGAAAATGACATTGTAAATATGGGAGTTGCAAAGATGTTTAATGCGCCTGTTCTTCTTGCAGGTGACATAGACAGAGGAGGAGTATTTGCACAGTTACTTGGTACGTTAATGCTGCTTACCGAAGAAGAAAAGCAGAGGGTAAAAGGACTTGTAATTAATAAATTCCGCGGTGATAAAACAATACTAGATCCGGGAATTGAGATGATTGAACAGATGGGAGGCAAGCCTGTTGTCGGAGTGGTTCCTTTTATGGATATAAGAATTGATGATGAAGACAGTCAGAGCGAACTGTTAACTGACAAAGAAGAAGAGCTTATTGACATTGCGGTAATTAAGCTTCCGCGCATATCCAATTTTACCGATTTTTCAGCATTTGAATGCATGAAAGATGTAAGTGTAAGGTATATAACAAAGGTTTCGCAGATAAGAAATGCTGATATGATAATAATTCCAGGAAGTAAAAATACAATACATGACATGATGTGGCTTTCTGAGAATGGCCTTGCAGATGCCATAAAAGAATTCAGTGAACACAGTCCTGTGTTTGGAATATGCGGTGGCTATCAGATGCTTGGGAAAAGCATTACCGACAGTCTTGGAGTGGAATGCAAGGGACAGACAGATGGTCTTGGGCTCCTTGATATGACGACCACTCTTTTAAATATTAAAACAAGAAAACAGGTCAGTACACGCTTTGGAAAAGTTGAAGGAATTTTTAGTGAACTGAGTGAAATGAATGTAACCGGATATGAGATTCATATGGGAGATACCAAAACTGATGAGAAAAAACTTCTAGAACAGGGAGGATCATTTAACAGTAATGTGTATGGGTCATATGTGCATGGAATATTTGATGAAGATGGTATTGCTTCTGTAATAGTAAGAGCACTTGCAAAGAAAAAGAATGTTACAATCAGTGGTGAGATTATGAATGATTACAATAAATTCAAAACATCACAATATGATATTCTGGCGGATAATATAAGAAAATACATGGACATGAAGATGATTTATGAAATGCTTAGTGAGGCTGATGTATGACAGGTGAAAATTTCAAGTATAAAACTGAAAAAGTTGATAAAGAAATATATTCGTTGATAAAAAAAAGATGGGATGCTGTTGCAAAGCCTATTGACGGTCTGGGCAAATTTGAAGAGTACATATGTCGTATAGGAGCAATTCAAAAGAGTGTTAATCCAAGACTTACTAAGGCAGGAGTAGTGGTTTTTTGTGCCGATAACGGCATAGTAGATGAAGGTGTTTCACAGTCCGACCAAAGTGTAACGGCTCTTTGTGCAGGTAACATTGCTACATATAAATCCGTTCTTGGAAAGTTTGCCAGCATGCTTGACTGTAATATCAGCGTAGTGGATGTCGGAATGGCGTATGACAGCGGATGCAAAGATGTTATAGACAATAACATAATGCATTCAACAAATAATTTTTTAAATGAACCAGCCATGACAAAAGAACAGTTAAATGAAGCTGTTGAATGCGGAATAAAACATGCATTTAGGTTGAAGGATGAAGGGTATGATATTGTGGCAGCAGGGGAGATGGGAATAGGCAATACAACAACAAGCGCCGCGGTTATAAGTGCACTTCTTAAAATGCCTGCAAAGGAATGTGCAGGAAGAGGGGCGGGACTTGATGATAAAGGTTTAAGACGAAAAATTGAAGTGATAGATGAAGCAGTCAAAAAATACGACTTGTACAACAAAGATGTAACGGATGTGATGTCCTGTGTCGGTGGTCTTGATATTGCTGCAATGGCCGGTTTTTATATAGGTGCTGCCATGGCATCGCTTCCGGTTATACTTGATGGTGTAATCAGCATGTGCGCAGCATATGTGGCTTATTTAATGTGTAAAGGCGTTAAAGATTATTATATTCCATCACATGCAAGTCGTGAAAAATGTGCCCGCATTATTGCGAAAAGTCTTGATGTAAATCCGGTGATTGATGCTGATATGGCTGTCGGCGAAGGTACGGGATCGCTTATGATGCTTTCACTTCTTAGAATGGCAAATGAAGTATACAGTGACGGAACAGGATTTGATGATTACGGATTAGAGCAGTACACAAGGAGAAGGCAATGTTAGTGGTTGTTGTTGGAGGAAGCGGTAGCGGTAAAAGTGAATACGCTGAGCAAATCGCAATGAATCTTTCGGAAAATGATAAAAGAATATATCTTGCAACAATGAAAGTATACGGCGAGTCAGCAAAAAAGAGAATAACACGTCATGTTAAGGCAAGGCAGGGTAAGGGGTTTGATACTGTAGAGCTTGCTGCAGATATATATAAAGTTAAAGAACATGTAGATGTGCAGGGGAAAAATGATACCGTTTTGATAGAGTGTCTGTCCAATCTTGTGGCAAATGAAATGTTTTTGGATGATATGACACAAAAAAGCGCCACTGAAGTTACAGATAAGATTCTTTGCGACCTGAAAGCAGTGTCAGAACAATTTCCGAATGTAGTTATTGTAACTAACAATGTTTCAGAGGATGGAATTAAGTACGATGCCGGCACGATGTCATACATCAGGGCGATAGAGATGATAAATTCATCAGTATGCAGGATGGCAGATCAGGTATTTGAGGTCGTAGCGGGAATACCGGTTAGATTAAAATAACAGTCCGTTAAAAGGTTAAATGTTAATGGATTATAACCGTAAGAGGGAAAGAATTATGAAATTGTTAAAAACAATATTTAAATCAATTGCAGTTGCATTTTCAATATATTCAAAAATACCGATGCCAAGGTTTGAATGGGGCTCTAAGGATATGGAATACCATCTGTGTTTTTTTCCGTGGGTTGGTGCATTTATCGGTGGAGTTATGTATGGCTGGTACAGGCTGTGTGATTATTTATCGGTAAGAGACCTTACATTCTGCCTTATTGCAATTGCAATTCCGCTGCTTGTTACAGGCGGATTTCATGTAGATGGTTTTATGGATACAATGGATGCGCTAAGTTCATACAAGGACAAAGAGGAGAAATTAAGAATACTTAAGGATCCACATATCGGGGCATTCAGTGTAATCAGCATGTGTACTCTTATGCTGATTTTGACCGGATTTTTTTATGAGGTGGACAGGGAGGATGCAATTATTTTAATCTGTTTTGGATTTTTTATCTCAAGGATACTTAGCGGACTCATGGTTGTACATGTAAAGTGTGCTAACGAAGGAGGAATGCTTGCTGTCTTTAGTAACAGTGCGGCAAAAAAAACTGTAACAGTTGTTCTTGGCATGGAGCTTATGGTGTCAATTGTTGCATTGTGCATATATTCACTATATGCGGCATGCACGGCCGTGATTGTATCGGCAATATGGATAATATTATTCCTTAAGATGATTAAGAAAAAATTTGGAGGAATAACAGGTGACCTTGCAGGTTTTTTTGTAGTGATAAATGAGACACTTATGGTTATTGCGGCAGGCGTATGGTGTGTGCTTGGATAAATAGCATACAGGAAAGGAAACAAGATGAGATTTATACTGGGCGGTTTTGGACAGGGAAAACTTACATATGCATTGGAAAAGTATTGTGCAAAAGATAACGAATCAATTAAGGAAAATGTTTATGATGAAAATAATTTTCGGGATATAGTGAATGTATGCACTATGTGTAAAGATACCATAATAGTATGGAATCATTTTAACTTATGTGTGAAAAAGATGATTGAATCAGGACATAATGATGAATATATAGGGGAGTGGGTTGGTAAGATTATTGAATTACCATCTGATATTATAATTATTTGCGATGAAATCGGTAATGGAATTATTCCCATAGATGAGAATGAAGTCAGGTACAGAGAACTGACAGGAAGACTTGGAATAATGATTGCAAAAAAGGCAGACAGCGTGGAGAGAATAATATGTGGAATTGCGCAAAAAATAAAATAACTAATAATACCGGGGGAGATTTATCGATAATATTTATCCGTCATGCAATTACAAAAGGTAATACGTTAGGTAAATATATCGGAAGTACCGATGAGGATATTGAGTCTTGTAAGATGGATAAAGAGATATTTGATGATACAGATGCGGATATGGTATTTCTAAGTCCGATGAAAAGGTGTCTGTCAACTGCATCGATTATGTTTCCTTGTAATATAAATGATTTTATATGTATAGACGAATTCAGGGAAATCAATTTTGGAGTGTTTGAAGGAAAGACTCACAAGGAACTTGACGGTGACAAACATTATCAGCAGTGGATTGACAGCGGCGCAACAATTAAGATTAAAGGCGGAGAGTCTAAAAGTGAATTCATCAAAAGAACAATGAAGGGCTTTGACAGGATGCTTGGTGTAATAGAGCGATTCAATGTGAAAGAAAACACCAGGGAAAATGTGTGCAATGTGTACGCGGTAGTTCATGGTGGGACAATAATGTCGATAATGAGCAGCCTGTTTGACGGGGATTATTATGATTATAAAGTTAGCAATCTTTCGGGAGTAAGATTAATAATTCGTAGAGACGGAAGTTATAGGGGGGGATTTTTATAATGTATCATATTATTGCTTTTGTGGCAGGATATTTGCTAGACCTTTTACTTGGCGATCCATACAGTTTCCCTCATCCTATAAAATGTATAGGCAAGAGAATATCCTTCTATGATAAAAAATTACGTGACACAGATACTATGGATGAAAAAAGGCTTATAAGACGGGGCGGTCTTATGGTATTTCTTGTGTGTATGGAGGCGGCTGTTGTATATGCAATCCTGCTTAGCTGCTCATATAATTTTAACAATATAATTGGATGCATTGTTGAGGCTGTTATGACGTATCAGCTTCTTGCAACAAAGTGCCTTAAAGATGAGAGTATGAAAGTATATGATAAGTTGGAAAATGGTACAACCGAGCAGGCTAGAAAAAGCGTTGCGATGATTGTAGGAAGAGATACTGACAGCCTTGACAGGGAGCAGGTTATAAAAGCCTGTGTTGAGACTGTTGCGGAAAATGCTTCTGATGGATGCATTGCTCCTATGTTATACCTTGCTTTATTTGGCCCTGTTGGAGGAATTATTTATAAAGCAGTCAATACAATGGATTCCATGGTAGGATATAAAAACGATAAGTATATGTTTTTTGGAAGAGTTGCAGCAAAGACGGATGATGTGCTAAATTTTATTCCGGCAAGAATAAGCGGATTGCTGTTTGTAGTTTCCTGTATTTTCTTGGGGAATGACTTTAATGCATCAGCATCATTTGATATACTTAAAAGAGACAGAAAAAAACATTCAAGTCCAAACAGTGCACATACCGAGGCGGCGTGTGCAGGTGCACTTGGTGTAAGACTTGCGGGTGATGCTTATTATTTTGGAAAACTAGTAAAAAAAGAGTACATAGGTGATATGAAAAGGGAAATTGTAAGTAAGGATATAATAAGAGCAAATAAGATGTTATATATGAGCACTTTTTTGTGTGGGTTAATTTGTGTGGCAGGAATGACGGTGATAACATGCATGGCGGAGACATTTACAATAACAAAGTTGATATTGATTTTTCAATAAGTTTAAGTCCTTTAGGGATTTGTGAGAATATTAAAAAAGTACTTGCAGAGAGTATCAATAATCTAGACTGTTATCCGGATATTGAATGCGGGCAGTTAAGAAAAGCATTGTCAGTTCATCATGGGGTAAGTGCAGATAATATTTTATGTTCTAACGGAGCAAGCGAAAGTTTGCTTGCAATATGTCATGCATTTAAACCAGAAAGAGCATTATTAATTGCTCCGGGATTTACAGGATATGAATACGTGTTAAAAAGTACGAAAACAAATATTACATATCATGAGCTAAAAGAGCGTAACGGATTCATACCTGATGGCAGTCTGATTGAACAGTTAAAAACTGTTAAGCCGGATATTATGTTTGTCACCAATCCCAGTAATCCTACAGGGAGACTTGTTGATTTTTCTTTGTTAAATGAACTTATATCTGTTGCAAAAAGTGTGGATACATTTGTTGTTGTGGATGAATGTTTTTTGGAATTAGCTTATGGTAACAATAAAAAAAGCGTCATAAAAATGGTTAATACCTATGATAATCTTATTGTTGTAAGAGCATTTACAAAAAGTTTTGCCGTTGCAGGATTAAGGCTTGGATACCTTGTCAGCTGTGTGAAAAATATAAATAAGATAAAAAAACATCTGCCGGAGTGGAACGTATCTACGATGGCACAGGCTGCCGGAATAGCAGCTTTGCAGGATGAGAATTATTTGCCGCGTGCTCTTGAATATATAAAAAATGAAAGAGAATATTTAAGCAAAGGGCTAAAAGAATCAGGATTTAAAGTTTATCCGTCTGATTGCAATTTTATTTTATTTTTTGATGAAAACAATGCACTTTTTCAAAGAATGCTCAGCAATAAAATACTAATAAGAGACTGCAGTGATTTTGTAGGACTTTGTGGGGGCTATTACAGAATTGCCGTAAGAACCCATGAAGAGAATAAGAGATTAATACAGGCTGTCAGAAAAGGAGTTTAGGATGAATAATATTGAGTTTGTTATACCGGGAGAAATTGAAAAAAGGAGTTTTCAGATTATAACAGAGGAGTTAAAAAAGAGAGAAATTGAACTTGATAAAGACACTGAGGATATTACAAAAAGGGTTATTCACACAAGTGCTGATTTTGATTATGCAACCACAATGAGGTATTCAAAGGATGCTGTAAAGGTCGCAAGAGAACTGATAAAAAATGGTGCGGATATAGTAACCGACACCAACATGGCAAAGGCAGGGGTGAATAAGAAAAAACTTAGAGAATACGGTGGCAATATACATTGTTTTATGGCCGATGAAAAAGTGGCAAGGGAAGCTGCAAAAAGAGGAGTTACAAGAGCAACCGTAAGCATGGAATATGCGGCTAAGATTGATAAGCCTGTGATTTTTGCGATTGGCAATGCGCCGACAGCCCTGATATCTTTGTATGAAATGTATGAGAAAAAGATATATACGCCTGCATTTGTAATTGGTGTTCCGGTGGGATTTGTTAATGTGGTTGCGGCAAAGGAATTATTTTTAAATTCGGACATTCCGTTCATAATCAACGAAGGGAGAAAAGGAGGAAGCAATATATCTGCTGCCATATGTAATGCACTTATATACGGCATAAAATGATATGGGTTCTCTCTGATATAACAAAATGCTTAGAACAGGATTTACAACGGGAAGTTGTGCTACTGCTGCGGCAGGGGCTGCAACATATATGCTTTTGACGGGAAAAACTAAAGATACAATAGATATACTGACTCCGAAAGGAGTAGTATTTCATGCTAAAGTAGTTGATATAACAATAAAAGAAAATGAGGTTACCTGTGCTGTGATTAAAGATGCGGGAGATGATCCTGATGTTACCCACAACGCAAAGATTTTTGCAACGGTTACGGCTGCGGATGACTTAGACAGTATAATTATTGATGGTGGAGAGGGTGTAGGAAGAGTAACCAAACCGGGACTTGACAGACCGGTAGGTGATGCTGCAATCAATACGGTTCCAAGAAAAATGATTGAGGAACAGGTTAGAAACATTTGCAGATTATGCGATTATGACAGAGGAATAAAAGTAATAATAAGTGTCCCGGGCGGACAGGAGATTGCAAAGAAAACCTTTAATGAAAGACTTGGAATTATAGGCGGAATATCAATTATAGGTACTACGGGTATTGTTGAACCTATGAGTGAGCAGGCACTGATTGACACAATTAAAGTTGAACTTAATCAGAAGAAGGCACTTGGCAAAAATATAGTTGCCATATCTCCCGGTAATTACGGTCTGGATTTTATGAAAAATACATACGGCTTTAACCTTGATGAAAGTGTCAAGTGCTCCAATTATATCGGAGATACACTTGACATTGCCTGTGAAACAGGTTTTGAAGGAGTGCTGCTTTGCGGACACATAGGAAAGTTTATAAAGCTTGCCGGCGGAATAATGAACACTCATTCCAAAGTGGCAGACTGCAGAATGGAGCTTTTATCCATAGCGGCACTTAATGCCGGATGTGATAAAAGTCTGGTGTTTAAAATCCTTGACTGTGTAACAACAGAACAGGCACTTTCTTTGATTGATAAAGGTGAAATGTTTGATAAGACTATGCAGTGGTGCATGGACAGAATAATGTATCATTTAAGAAAAAGAGCACAGGACAGACTTAATATCGAGTGCATAGTTTATTCTAATGAATTCGGTCTATTGTGTAAAAGTGCGGGAGCGGACAGGTATATTGAGATTATTAAAAATGACAAGGAGAAAATGTGATGGTTCATTTTGTCGGAGCAGGACCCGGAGCTGTTGATCTTATAACGGTAAGGGGAATGAGACTTTTAAGTAAAGCGGATATAATAATTTATGCAGGATCTCTTGTAAATGAGGAACTACTTTCATATGCAAAGAAGGATGCAAAGATTTATAACAGTGCCTACATGACCCTTGAAGAGGTAATAGATCTATGTGTTGATGCACAAAAAGATGGGCTTGAAGTGGTAAGACTTCATACCGGTGAGCCAAGTATATATGGTGCCATAAAAGAACAGATGGACAGCCTGTCTGAATATAATATTGATTATGACTGCTGTCCGGGAGTAAGTGCCTGCTTTGGAGCGGCGGCATCACTGCAACTAGAGTACACGCTTCCTGATGTATCCCAGACTCTGATAATTACAAGAATGGAAGGTAAGACTGCAGTTCCCAAAAAAGAAAGCATTCAGTCACTTGCTGCACATCAGGCATCAATGGCAATATATCTTAGTACCGGAATGCTTGAAGAACTGTCATTGCGTCTTATCGAAGGAGGATACGATCCTTCAACTAAAGCGGCACTAGTTTACAAGGCGACATGGCCGGATGAAAAGGCGTTTATATGCACGATAGAGGAATTATCTAGCGTAGCAAAAGAAAATAATATAACAAAAACAGCTATAGTTTTAGTGGGAGATGTAATAGCCGGAGCAGGATATGAAAAATCAAGATTATATGCAAAAGATTTTTCTACTGAATTTCGTAAGGCGATACAGTCACCTGATACATAGCAAAAAGGAGAGGTTATATTTTGATTATTAATGTTGTCTCATTTTCAAAAGAAGGCGAAAAAATAGCAGATATGCTTTGTCAAAAAGATCAGGATAATCTTTATGTATTTAAAGAAAAGTCAGTTTCATTAAGTGAGTGGACAAAGAACTGCTTTTTTATGCATATGCCTATGCTATTTATTTGTGCATGCGGAATTGCTGTAAGAGCGATTGCTCCGTTTGTGGACAGTAAGCTTACGGACAGTCCTGTAATTGTCATGGACGAAAAAGGAAATAATGTTATTCCGGTTTTATCAGGTCATTTAGGCGGTGCAAATGATATCGCAAAGCATATTTGTGATGTCATTTTAGCAAACCCTGTTCTTACAACTGCGACGGATGTTGCAGGCGCGTTTGCGGTTGACAATTTTGCAAAGAATAACGGATTTGCCATCATCAATCCAAAAGTAATAAAAATGGTGTCCGCAAAAAGCATACAGGCAGAGACTATTAAAGTGTTTGTTGATGCTAAAGTAAAAGTATTAAAAGAAGCCCCAAAGGGAATAATACTTACAGATGATATTATGGGTGCTGATGTAACAATACATCCGGATATGGACTCATATAAGAAAAAGCAGGAAATGTTTTTTGGAATGCCAAACGATGCTTTGCATCTTGTGTCAAAAAATTATGTTATAGGAATCGGATGCAAAAAAGATAAAAGTTTCCTGGAACTGAATGATTTTATTAATGAGCATGTTATAGATTATATAAATTCAGATAAAGTATATTGTATGGCTACAATCGATTTGAAAAAGAAAGAGAGAGGACTGCTTGAATTAGCGTCTTATCATCGTCTTATGCTTAAGTTTTTTGATAAAGATGAGCTTAATGAGCTCGAAGGCACTTTTACAAGTTCATCATTTGTTGAGAGCATAACAGGAACTGCAAATGTATGTGAACGCGCAGCCATGGCAGCAGCCGTGGAAGGTGAAATTGTTATGGGAAAAAAGATGTCGGACGGAAAGACAATTGCACTTGCAAAAAGAAAGCCTGCAATAATGCAATGGTTATAGAACTTATTTAGGAGGCAGATATGCGAATATATATCGTGGGAATCGGACCCGGAGATTTTTCGATGATGACATTACAGGCAAGTGCCGCACTTGAAAAATGTGATACGATTATCGGTTACAATGTATATGTTGATTTAATAAAGAATTATTTTCCGGATAAAGAATATATAACAACGCCGATGAAGAAAGAAGTTGAAAGGTGCAGACTGTGTTTTGAAAATGCGGCAAAAGGAAAAAAGACAGCCATAATATGCAGTGGCGATGCCGGAGTTTACGGAATGGCGGCACCAATGTATGAACTCTTAGATGAGTACAAAGATACAGAGCTTTTTGTTGTGCCGGGAATAACTGCTGCAAGCAGCGGGGCAGCACTTCTTGGAGCGCCTCTTAATCATGATTTTTGTGTGATAAGTTTAAGTGATTTGCTCACTCCATGGGAAGCAATTGAGAAGAGGATCCGTGCTGCAATTAACGGAGATTTTGCAATTGCAATATACAATCCGTCAAGTCATAAAAGAAAAGATTATCTCAAAAAAGCATGTGAAATAATGTTAGAGAGCGGTGCTAAGGGGACAAGGGCGTGCGGTTATGTAAGAAATATCGGAAGAGATAATACAAAAACACATGTATGTACGTTAGAACAGTTAAAAGATGAAGAAGTAGATATGTTTACGACGGTATTTATCGGAAATTCAATGTCAGTGATTAAGGATGGAAAGCTGATTACCAAAAGAGGATACAGCATATGAAAAAAGTATTGATTTTTTCAGGGACAACAGAAGGAAAACAATTGGCAGGCATACTTACAATGTCAGGTGTGGTGTGTCATGTTTGCGTTGCAACAAAATACGGAAAGCAGGTAATGGATGATAACCCTAACCAGGTCGTTTTTACCGGCAGATTAGAAGCCGATGACATGAGGAAAATGTATGAAGACAATAAGTACGATGCGGTTATTGATGCAACGCATCCTTTTGCTGATGTAGTGACTGCCAATATCAAAAAAAGTCTTATCGGGACTGACATACCATATTTTAGACTTTCAAGGAACACGGATGATGACAACGAAGGTCAGATAATATGCGATGATATTGAAGATGTTATTGCGAAACTAAAAGATACAACGGGTAATATTCTACTTACAACAGGAAGCAAGAGTCTTCATATGTTTTGCGAGGATGAACAGCTAAGAAGCAGACTTTATGTAAGGATTCTTCCCGGAGCAGATAATATTGCCATTTGCGAAAAATGCGGTATCAGGGGAGAGAGAATAATTGCAATGCAAGGACCGTTTGGTGTGCAGCTTAACGAAGCAATAATCAGACAGTTTAATATTGAAAATCTTGTTACTAAAGAAAGCGGCAGTAATGGTGGATTTCATGAAAAACTTGAAGCAGCCGCAAATGCGAAAATTAAATGTTTTGTCATAAAAAATCCCGAAAAAAAGAATAATGAAGATTATAATCCTTCATCTGTAAGCGATATTTGCCATGCTATTGGCATAAATTATAATCCTAAGATACATGTAACAATCGCAGGAATCGGAATGGGAAGCATGCAGCTTATGACAAAGCAGGTTACGGATGTCCTAAAACATGCGGATTATGTTTTTGGGGCCAAAAGGATGATAGAAAGTGTAAAGACACCGGCGGTGACATATCCGTATTATCTTGCAAAAGATATCGTACCTATGTTGCAGGAAAAATATGAAAAAGAGCAAAAAAGTATTAAGGCGGTAGTGTTGTTTTCCGGAGACAGCGGATTTTTCAGCGGAAGTGAGAGATTAAAGGAAAGCCTTAGCAGTCTGCAAAATGTAACCGTAGACATAATGCCGGGTATTTCATCTTTGTCGGCACTTTCGGCAAAGACAGGTATCAGCTGGCAGGATGCCTGCATAAAAACTGCTCACGGAGTTGACAGTAAAGAATGGCTCTTTGATGTGACGGACACCGTAGAGCATAATAAAAAAACATTTATAATAACATCGGGTGGCAATGATATTGTTTTGCTGTTAGAGAAATTAAGTAAGTTAAAATGCAACCCTGTTTTGTATGTCGGAACCAATATTTCGTATGAAGATGAAAGTATTGAAGTAATATCGGCAGATGAATATTTTAATTATAAAAGTCAGTATGATAAAAGTTACGGGTTTGAAGATTCACATGGACTTGTAAGTGCATTTATTATCAATGACAATCCGGTAAAAAGGCAGCTTACTCCCGGTTTTAAGGACAGTGAATTTATAAGACGTAGTAAAGAACAGTCAGGTATTGTTCCGATGACAAAAGAGGATATTCGCCATCTTTCGGTATGCAGATTATCCCTTAATGATGACAGCATCGTATATGATATCGGCGGCGGAACAGGTTCCGTAAGTGTGGAGATTGCGGCTCTTTCACCTAAGATAAAGGTTTATTCCATTGAAGTTAATGCGGAAAGTGCTTTGTTGATTAAGGACAACGCTGCAAAATTTGGACTTGATAATATTGAAGTCATTAATGACAGTGCACCGGAATGCCTTAGTAATCTTCCTGTGCCTGACTGTGTATTTATTGGCGGAACAAAAGGTAATATTGTGGAGATTCTTAAAGTTCTATATGAAAAACGAAAGGCTTTAAAAGAAAGACAGATGGCTGTTGTAATCAACGCCATGACGTTAGAGTCAGTCACGCAGATTAACGATGCACTAAAAAACTTTGATATTTATGATGATGAGGTTACATATGTCCAGGTAAGCAAATCAAAAAAAATCGGCGGATATACGATGATGATGGCTTGTAACGGAATATATATTTTTTCTTTCAGATTCGGGAAAAGTACAGGAGCGTACAATGAGTAAAGGTAAAATGGTAATTGCAGCCCCGGGAAGCGGACGGGGCAAAACAATGATAACAATAGGTCTTATAAAACTGTTGCAAAAGAAAGGATATGAAGTGAGTTCCTTTAAATGCGGACCTGATTACATAGACCCGATGTTTCATAAAAGAGTACTTAATGTCCCATCCGGAAATCTTGATTTGTTTTTTACGGATGAGAAGACAACAAGAAAGCTGTTTGAGAAAAGAAGTGTAGCAAAAGGCGAGAATCATATAAGCATCGTTGAAGGTGTTATGGGGTTGTATGACGGAACTGCTAACACAAGTGAAGCATCCACGTACCATGTTGCAAAAGTTATTGACAGCCCGGTTATTTTAATAGTTGACTGTAAGGGAATGTCATATTCCGCACTTGCGGTTATACGAGGATTTCTGGACATGGACAGTGAGGGACTCATCAGTGGAGTTATCCTTAATCGAACATCAAAAAAAGTGTTTGATTCTTTAAAAACTTCGATAGAAAAAATGGGTGTTTCTGCTCTTGGATATGTTCCTGTAATCAAGGATTTTAATTTGCAAAGCAGACATCTGGGACTTATGATGCCTCATGAAATAGATAATCTTGATGCGGAAATAGATAAACTTACAGACATTCTTGATGGCAGTATTGATACAGAACAACTGCTTGAGGTTGCATATGGACGTGCGGGTACAGGCAATAAGACTGAATCTGAAAGTGATGCTAAAGATAATGGGGATGATAAAGATAAAATCAGAATAGCTGTTGCAATGGATGAGGCTTTTTGTTTTTATTACGAAGAAAATCTTGGACTTCTTGAAAGCCTTGGAGCCCGTATAGTTCCATTTTCACCTATTCATGATGAAAAACTGCCTGATAATATTGCCGGACTTATACTAGGAGGCGGATATCCTGAACTTTATGCCGGACAGCTTAGTAGCAACATTTCCATGAGACAGTCAATTGCTAATGCCATTGAAAAAGGTATGCCATCTCTTGCAGAGTGTGGCGGCTTTATGTATCTTCATAAAAGAATTATTACGGACGAGGCACAAAATAATGCTTTTGAAATGGCAGGAGTAATTGATGCAGACTGTTATTATACAGGTAAGCTTGTCAGATTCGGTTATATAAGCTTTACGGACAGTGAAAGCAGATTTATGGAAAATGATTCAGCCGGTAAAACTATACGCGGACATGAGTTCCATTATTTTGACAGTACAGCTAACGGTGAAGATGCTGATATTGTAAAAGTTTCCGGAAATATACAATACAAGGCAGGTTATCTTGCAGATAATCACTGCTGGTCGTTTGCGCATCTGTATTATCTGTCAAATACTTCATTTATTAAGACCTTTATAAAAAAATGTCGTAGATTTATATGAGGTGTTTATGGTAAAATTATAGGGATTCTGAGAACAGGAATGGTGAATAGATATGAATATTTATGATTATAATGAAAAATATTCCAATAAGCTTATGGAAGAAGACATTAAGTATATGCCTGATGAGCTTAAAGGAATGGCAATGGAAGCTCTTGAAGCTGAAAAGAAGCAGGATTATGCCAAGGCAAGAAAGATTTGTGAAAAGGTTCTTGCAATTAATTCAGACAGCAGCGTTGACCCTGTTAAAGTAGTTTTATTAAGGGTTTATCCGCAGATAATAATATCTGACATTGAGAGTGAGAATGGCAGATATAATGAAGATTGTGATGCATATATCGCATTTCTTGACAGCCTCAGCATGAACAGACTTATGCAGGAATATCTTGTTGAGACAATGAAAAAGTTTTGTGAGCTTTTGGATAATGAATGGTACAGACCTTTATTTACAAAGTTTATCGAAACAGTGGACAGTAAAGGTTATCTTACCGAAGAGGATTATAAAGATACCACATTGTCAGCGCACATAAGTGTTGAATCGGCTTCATTTTACGATGATCTTACAGTCGGAAGAATGATAAAAGATTTTATCAGAACATCTTACATGAGAAAATTCAGTGTACCTGATGAGAAGATTGAGACAATCAAAAACAGCATGATGATTGATGCACTCACAAATGACTGGTACATGTGTCTGTACATTCCTGAGAATGAGAATGAGATTGAGTACTTAAAAGATAACTATCCTTACAGTTACGGATTGGTTGAACCGGTTGTTAAGGCAATTAATGATAATGCTGATGCTAAGAAGGACGAGCTTATCAATGAGCTTATTAAGTACACACAGGCAGGAATAACCGCTAAGGAACTTGAAGAAGCCCTTAAAGGTTCTTATGACAGAAGAATTAAAGAGAGTGAAAAGGACATGATGATTCATTCGGACAAGATTCCTTTTGTAAGAAATAAAAACAAAGTTGGGCGCAATGATCCGTGTCCATGCGGAAGCGGAAAAAAATTCAAACAATGTTGCGGAAAGTAATGAAAATAAGGAGAAGGTCAAATGGAAAGAAAGAAGTTTTTTAGAAGAATTGCAGTTTTATTTACATGCCTTGTATGTGTGGCATGCATATTACCTTTTATATTTAAGGAAGAAGCAAGAGCTGACAAGGTTAAGACATATGATATTGACAAAGACGAACTTCCATACTCGGAAGATGAGATTTTTGAACAGCTCTTTAACATCGATAACGTTATAGAGATAAAAGTTGATATGTCAAAAGACCAGCTTGCCCTCATGCAAAAGGATTATGAGAAATATAAAAACATGGATTCTAAATCGCCAATTTATAGAAAGGCAGATTTATATATTACCATACATAATAAAAAAGATGGCTCGGTTAATTGTTATAAGATATCTGAGGTTGGTGTAAGACCTAAGGGTAATACTACAAGAAGCGATTTTTATTCATCAAATAAGGGAATATATAATCTTCTTCACATGAAGATTGATTTTCAGGAGACTTTCACTGATACGAATTATTACAGTGGGGACTCACTTCATGACTGGAGTAACGACGATAAGGGCAAGAAGGCAAGAAAGAAAAGAACATTTGCCGGTATGGAAAAGCTCGAGATGAAGTGGAATCGTAATGACGATCAGACATTTATCAGAGATTATTACACTAATGAATTCTTCAGGTCTAATGGTGTTCTTGTTGCACATTCTAATCTTTCTTCAATAGATCTTAGCACAGAACATATGGGTGTTTATACTATATATGAACCGGTTGACAAGGTCTTTATTGAAAAGTATGTAGCAAAAGAAGATCAAGGCGGAGACCTCTATAAATGCGGATGGGATGAATGGCAGGGAGCTGATTTTTCTAAGTATGTATCTATTGGTATAGAGGACGAAGACAAGAGTGCATTTTTTAACTATGATAAAAAGACTAATAAGAAAGTATATGATGACAATGGATTTGTTGATCACAGTGTACTCAAAAATATGATTAAAGTACTCAACCAGGAATCAGTAACAAAGAGCGATGTCAGCAGTGTTATTGATATGGACTATTTTGTTAAGTATGCTGCAGCAGCATATTTTACAGGTAATCCGGATGATATGAGAAATAACTTTAATAACTACTATGTATATTTTAAGAAATCCGACAATAAGGCAATATTTATTCCTTATGATAATGACAGAACTTTTGGTGTAACTAACGGATATAATCCAACAGGTGATGGTAATACAACAGTTAATCCGTATTCTAAGAAGGCTGTAGGTTATGGACGTACCCAGGAGAATCCGGTATTTATCTATACTGTAGATAAGGATGGATATTTTGTCTCAGAGTATGCTAAGGCGTTAGAAAAGGTTGCAGGCAGCCGTTACCTGGTGGCTACAACATTTAATACAATATTTAATAAAGCAAAAAATAATTACTCATCATTGTGTAAGCCAGGTAAAAGCTTTGAAAATGCAAATGGTTACAAGTTTAGTTTCAGTAATAATACAAAAACAGATAAAGAAAGCTCTGGTAATATGACATTTGCAGCGTACCTGAATGCAATTACTAATACTTTTAATACATATAAAGATCCTAACAGTGAGGCAAATCAGGATGCTTATTATGTAGTAGGTACAATGAATGACTGGAATACCAATACAGGTAAGAAGATGAGTAAAAAATCAGATGGAACTTACTCTTACACATTTGCGAGAATAAAGGGTGATTATTACAAGTTTAAGGTTGTAAAAAATGCACCTGATGAAGGCTGGCAGACAGGTAATAACTGGGGAGATGAAGACGGTGAAGACGCTTATAATTTACAGGGATTAGGATGGGAATATGAGAGCCTTACTGTAATATTTAATCCT
>CACXFB010000050.1 GCA_902766825.1 uncultured Lachnospiraceae bacterium | reverse complement strand
TTTAGATGAGATTAATAATTTGGATAATTCTACTAATCAAATACACAGAATAGCACCGGATAGTATAGATGAACTTAACATAGAATCGGCAGATGCTGTTAGGTGGATGAGATTTGATGAGAAAGAAATGGAGATAACTGACAAAGAAAAAGTTGATGCCATAAAAAGTGCATTTGCTAACATAAAAATAAGCACTGATACTGAGGATGAATTGTATTGTGGTGGAGTTCATTTTGGGTTATATGATGGTGAAAAGGAACTTTGCTTTATTAACCTGGCAGGTTCAGAAAGAACAGGAAAGTGCTATATCGGTAATGATACATATTGTTTCCTTGGAGAGATAAGCAAAGAGGACGCAGAAATAATGGCGGATATTGTTGGGGAGCTTGATCATATTGAAGAGTAAAATGAAAAGAAAATTAATTTGCATAATTACAATATTCCCAGTTACCATTATTTCAATAGTTGTTTTAATTCTTATGTTTCATAATAACAAAACTACCCAGATAAAACTTAAGCTATCTAGTGGTGATGTAAGTGCAAAAGTTGTTAATGAGGTTAATGCAGATGAACAAAATTATGATTTGGCACCTAAAACATTGGATGAAGTGATAAGGAATGAAGGGGCGAGTATTTTTGAAGGGAAAGTTCAAAAGATAAGGTATATGGAATTAAAAGTTGATTCTTGTATCATTCCGATAGCTGTTTTAGAGGTTGAAGTTAATGATTGTATTAAAGGAGATTTGTATCCAGGAGAGAGTGTTGAAATACTTACACACACTAATTGTTCGATATCAAAAGTTGCGGATGAAGCAAAGGTGGATAGCAATGCGATATTTATTGCAATAACAAATGATGATGGAGAAAGAAACTATTTTAAAAGCGGTGACAGTAAACTTGTTCTTAAAGATATTGCAAAGTATAGCCTGCCTGAAGGACAAAGATGGTTGTTTGTTGAAAATGGAGAAGATATATTATATGACAACGATTTTTATGTAGAAATGGGGAAGGTTAATTCGCTGGATGAAGTAAAATACTGGTTAAAAAATTGTGGGGAATGAAACGGGGGACGGTTCCTCGTTCCAATTTTGGAACGAAGAACCGTCCCCCGTTTCATTTTTTTTTCTAGAAATGCAACCGCCAAAGATTTATTGCGTGTATATATGTGAGGGTATAAGTGGTAATGCAGATTTTAAAAGGAGATGGTTCTGGTTGTGATGATAAGGTTTTGAAGAGAGAAGACATGTAATTAGAAAAGAGGATTAAAACATTGATTATATTTTTTAAATTGGATAAATAGGAGACAAGAATTAAATGAACATATTAAGATTTATAAAAAAACATAAAATAATAATGTTAGTTGGGGGATTGGCCGTAGTATTAGCGGGTTTCATAACAGTATATATGATTAGGCATTATGATAATAATTCAAAAAAGCATGAAAATATAGAAAAAGGTCTTTTGGATTATGTTGTATATGTTCGAAACTGGGATGGAAGAGATAGAGAGTATGGTATATGTGCAATAGATAAAGATACACAAAGTTATGATTATTATACAGGTGAGACAAGTTTTTTTTCCAGTCAATCTCTTGAGCAAATATCAAAAACTAATGAAAAGGACTTCGTTAAAAGCATTGATTATTATAGTAATGGTTATAAATATGATGCAAGTTTATTTTTTGCGGATAACAGATATTATGTAGTTTATTATGTCGATAATTATATTATTAGTGATTGTTATGTGGCAGTTAGTTGTTATGCGATGTATGAAGATGGATACTCGCGTGATGTAGATTTTATATCGCCTGTATTTACATCATTTTGTAATGATATAGCAGATGATTATATACAAAAAGGAAAAAACGTTGTAGATGAAATGTTTGACTGCTGTACTTTTGAAGAAGCGTGCGAATTTTATGGCAGACTTACGAACGATGTTGCTGTTATTAACAAAGAAGATAAGACTATTACTGTTGATGGTTACTATAGAAAAGATAAGAGAATTGTTGATGAGTACATAACACTTGATTGGAATAACAGGACGTATACCTATAAAGATATGGATACTGGTGAGTATGTTGTATTTGATGGGCATCCTGTAGAAAAAGAGAAAAATCTTAATCAGACAGTAAAGGCAATAGATTGGCGTGGAAGAGATGTTGATTATGACATTTGTGCTGCATATGAAGAAGATACGATAACCTATTATGCGGATAGGATGGAAGTTGCAATAGATACAAGCCTGTCAGGAGATTCAGAGCCTCCATATGAGGATTCTGATTATGTAGATAGTGCTTATTTCCCATATGCTTACTATATGCAAGGTGCAACGCTTCTGTTTAGGAATAACAATTATTATCTGTTGTTTTACGATGAGGGTTCAAATAGTTATGTACTGTCTAATAGTTGTGGAATTGTTGATATAGATAATAATGATGACTTACATACATGTTATCCAATAGGAGACAGACGACAAGGGTACAAAGATCAGGACAATGATGATATTTATTTTATAATGCCGGGAAGATTAATTATAGGAAAATGTTGTACTGATATTGCAAAAGAGAATGAAATAGATATTCTGGAGATTTTTTTTGAGAGATTTGATTTTGAGTATGCTGTTGGTTTTTATGAAAGATTAACAGATGATTGTGCAGTTGTTGACAAAGATAATCAGACGGTCACGGTTGATGGATATATGCAGTCAGATAATAAGTATATAAAAGATTATATGACAATTGACTGGAAGAACAAGACTTTTACCTACACGGACCCAGGCAGTGGAGAAAAAGTTGTGTATGATGGTAAGTGAGTCACTTGGAACCGTCCCCCCTGTTTCACTATTTTTTTAAAAAAATGCAACCGCTGAAGAGATATTGCGTGTATATATGTGAGGGGAGATTTCAAAGCAGATAAAATCAATGATTAATAAGTTTGAGAAAATAGAATACTACAAAAAATACTATAAAATAAAAAATTAAGAATTGAGTTGTTGCTAAATAGAAAACATGTGATATAATTGGAAATCAAGCAGGGAATAATAAATTGTATTAATAAGTTATTATTTCGGGCGTGTAAAATTTACGATAAGGAGAATTATTTTAGTGAACAAGAAAATTAAGTTGCATAACGCAGCAAAAAGAACAATAGCAGCACTTACTATTGTTTCGATGACTGTAACAGGAATTGGAATGATGGATTCATCTGCTTTTAATGGAGTACTAAGTGGAAACGGGTTATTAAGTGGGGATGGAACACTGAGTGGAAATGGTACTATAAGTGGTAATGCTGATTTGAGTGGAGATGCAGTAATGAGCGGTGATGTATATTGGGAGTATGATTACAATAATACAGGAGAGGATTTATTAGCCAATTGTTTAAATGAAAGTACTTCAGTTAGAAAAATTGGTGAATCTTATTCCAGCGCTACCGGACCATCTATTTATGATGTTGTACTTGAAACGCAAACAGATGCTGAAAATGATGTAAAAAAACAGTATAAAAGTTATTCTGATGTTAAAGTTTCATCAAGTTTTTTGAAAGTTCCATCTAATAAAGATACACTTGATACATGTAATTATAAACAGTCGAGATTGAATGAATATTATGATTCCAAATATAAGGAAGCATATGGTGGGCAGCCGGCTGATGGAACGTGTACGGAAGTTGCCATAACCAGTGCGGTTGAGTTCCTTAACAGGATGAAAGTTACATCTATAAAGAATTTAACTTATAAATCATGTTTTGTGAACGTATTATATTGTGCAAAAAAGAATGGAGCCTGGGTGTATGAATATGATAAAGAAGAAGGTAAATGGAAGGGGGGAACATACAATGCAAAGACGTATAAGATTATTAATGATTACTATAAAATGAAAAAAGAGAAGCTGTTTGGTGTGTATGATCCAACGCC
>CACXFB010000049.1 GCA_902766825.1 uncultured Lachnospiraceae bacterium | reverse complement strand
CTCGCCATCCTTATATAACATAGACTGGCTTGTAAACTCAAGTCCCGGCTTATTAGCACCAGGTGTCTGATTGTTGTTGTCATTAAAGATTACCTTTGGAGTACCAATCTCTGCAGGAATCTCATACTTATAATATCCTGTTTCAGAATCCTTTGTTATCTGAACACCAGGCCATGAAGCATTTTTAACTGTTGGTGAAACACTGTCATCATATGCATAACAGTAGATTGTTGAACCCCAGCCTGAAGGCTTCTTAAACCATGCTGTATAAGTCTCTCCCACTGCCTTCTTATAATATGTATAAGTAGCTGTTGTTGTCTTGCTTCCGTCTGTTGCAGTAAGTGTTAACTTAACAGAACTTCCTTCTGCTGTGTTAGCACCTAATGTAATTGTCTTAGATGATGTAAATGTTTTTGCTGAACCGTTGTCAATCTTATATGTTCCGCTTGTTGCATTGCTAAGAGAGATTGTTACATCAAGACTGTCTGTGAACTTTGCTCCGTCCGCAACACTTGCAGATGCAGCTGGTTCCTTAACCGCATTATATACAACCGCAATACCAGTGCTACCGATATTACCTGAGATAGTTCCTGAAGAAACTCTGAATGTATTACCGCTTACCTGATCTTTATATTCGCCGTCTTTCATTCCTGTCTTAGCTATAGAGAAATTAACAGATGTTGAATCTCCACCTACGTTAACAAGAACAACACCGTCCTTATTTCTTACATCATATACGATGCTTCCCTCATATCCCATATACTCACTCTTGCCGCTATAGAAGTTGTGGAACTTATTAACTTCTGCAATTTCTTTGTTCTTCCAGTTTGTATTAGAACTTGCTGTACCCATTGCAGCTCCCGTATTGCCCGGTCTTATGTAATACAATGCAGGGAAGTTTCTAGATGCAACAATTGCCCATGTCTTATTAATATCATGCTGTGAACAGCTTACAGATGGTCCTGAAAAGCCATCATTAGCATATGTATCATGTGATTCAGCCCATAACACAATGTTCTTGCTGCTCTCACCTGAATAGTTGATAGCTGAGTTACCGGCTTTTCCGGCGTTATGACCCTGCACGCCATATCTAATTTCGTTACCTGCTCTGTTATCTGTTACACCCATGTACTTAGTGTAGTTAGAAATAGCCGTACCGGCATCATCTAAGATTTCACCATAGTTGTAAAGAGTTACTCCCTTTGAAGATGCATAGCTGTTAGCACCATTAATTACATTAGGCCAGAAATCAGATCCGGCTGGATCTTCAGGAAGCTCGATGTGCTTTGCAGCATCGAATCTGAATCCGTCAGCACCAAGGTCAATACATTCTTTAAGAAGACCAAGTACACCCTGCTGAACCTTAGAATTAGCTGTATTAAGATCTGGCCATCCACCAAATCCTCTTGTTAATGATGACTGTGAATCTCCACGGTATACATTACCATAATCAATTCCCCTAGAACCATTAAGGTGCCAGCATGAATCATCATTATAATATGTAGAATCGTTCTGACTGCTTATATCATCTCTGCAGTTACCCTTGTCACCTGAAACATTTGCCATGTGGTTAGCAACTACGTCGACAATAATCTTGATTCCATACTTGTCAGCCTCATCACACATAGCCTTAAAATCATCTTTTGTACCAAACCAAACATGTCCGCCCGGTGCAAAACATAAAGTTGTTGGCTGGTAAACTTTCCACCAGCTACCCTGACTGTTACCTGCTGTTCCATCCTTAGGACGCTGAACCGGTGATGTCTGAACTGCTGTGTATCCGGCAGCTGCAATGTTAGCCATCTCAGCTTTAATTGCATTAAATGACCAGTTCCAGCAATGAAGAATAACCCCTTCTCCAACTGAATTTGCTAATCCGTAACTATTAACCTGTGCTACATCTGTAGCCTGTGTGTCAACAGCTGTTGCAGTCTCTGTATAACTGCTTTCTACTGCTGCGCTTGTTATCGCCGGTGTATAACCACTAAATGCAGTAGTAAATGTCATTGCACCTGCTAATAACAATCCATAAAACTTTTTCAACCTAAAGTGCATGTTGCGCCTCCTAATTTAATTTAAACTTTGTGAAATAATTAAGTTACCATACCTAAAAATTCTCTGAGTACTATATTACTACGGTTTGTAGTTATTTTCAACAATTTGCATCAAAAATAAGGTCACAAATTATGCAACATTTTTATGTGAATTGTGCACTACGGGTTAAAATTTTGGTTTTTCGCATCACCTACACGATTCAAAAGAAAAAAATGTGCATATTGCACAATATCATAGCAACATCAACCACATAACAGCTTTTGCATTATTACGCACGTCATTATATGTTTAAACTTACAAAAAAGTGATACTCTTTGATTTATCAAAAAATATCACTTTTTTTGTAAACTATTTAATTATTTACATCTCCAATCATTTTGTCGTTACATATACAATATATTCCTCCGAGGATCCTTTCCATCCACCATTAACATATGCAATAACATATATTCCATATCTAATACCATTTACCAACTCTGTTACCGTATATGATGTACTCGTTGTATCCGAAATTTTTGTATAACTTCCATTTATATACGTAAACACTCTATAACAGGTTGCACCTTCAACTGCACTCCATGTTGCTGTTATCTGCTT
>CACXFB010000048.1 GCA_902766825.1 uncultured Lachnospiraceae bacterium | reverse complement strand
TAAGTCTGTTTGAACTTATCTGCCACTTACATCTTGAGGGGATTCCATTTTGATTAATATATGTCATTATTATATTCGATGATGTTGATGTTTCTGCTGAAAGATATGTATGAATATTCTCTCCCGGACATATTACATATTCATTGTCTCCTACTCGTCTTATATACCATTCAACTGTTGTTCCAAGCGTTTCCATCTTTCCTCTTTCAATTGTTACACTTCCTGCCTCAGTTGAACCTCCCGTATTAAACTTTATATACTTTCCGTAGTACTTATTGTTAAAACAATACTTAGTATCATGGTTATATGTTTCGCTTGTATTTGTATACACTACTTTTATATATGGTTTGTATGTTGAATTGTTATAGGATGCAAATGCTTTGTATTTTACACCACTTCCTGTTTCAACATCATCCGATGCTCGAAATATTATTCCCTTATTAAAAAAATAATTTCCTGTCTTCCACCCTTTAACAGCTGCTGTTATATTGTAAGTATATCTATGTATTGGATTTAGTCCTGACCCAATACTATATGATACACCTCTGTTAGAAAGGAACGATTTAATTGTTGTTGCCGCACTGCTTCCCCAGGTTGAAGCTTCATTCCAATCAGCACCTCCAAAGACGTAACAAGTAACATCCATTACATCTGCCTGACATAATACATCTCTTATCCCGACTGTTGCACTTGTTATTGAAGCTGCATTATTAAAGGTTGACATACTTAATCCTGGGAACTTCATAAGTATTCTTGATTTACCATAAGTATTTCTCTTTCCTACATAAAGGGTTCCGGATGTTCCGTCTGACCCGGCAGAACTGTTTACCGTAAGATCCATTATCCCATTTGTATCGCCATTTCCGTTTATCTCTATTGTCGGGTCTATTCGAATAGGATACACTGTTTTCTTATCAGCAAGATAGTCTCCATCTACATGCACTGTAAGTCTGTACTTCTGGTTTGGAACAACTTCCCTAACTGACATACTTCCAAGAGTATTATTCTTCTCATCTCCTGTAAATACAATAATATCTCCTATGTATGCCCTAACGTTTCCTTCCTCATCTTCAAACACATATTTACCATCCTTTTTTATAACAGATAAGCCATTTGTACTTAATACAAAATCAAAATCTGTATTACCATCGTACTCCTCTACTACTATATCTTCCTTAAATCCGGTATATGTTAGAGCATACTCATAAGACACATTATCTCCTGCATATATAACCGTGTTACTATCCGCTTTCTTTTCGCTATGTGAAAATTCGTTATTATCCATTAATGGAGTCATTATTATATGTGTGTCATCATATTCTAGTCTGATTCCATCTGTCAGCTCATCAGGAAAACTTGTAATAATATTATTACATTTTGTTTTATATGCTATACCATTTTCACTACTATCAGTTATCTCAAGTGATATATCATGAATAGTACCATTCTCGTCCCTATATTTTACCGGATAAGCAAATGTGTACATTATCCTGCCATCTGCCCCATCACTTAGCACAACTGTGTTCAAATTCTTTTCTTCTTCATACATTCTTGTGGTATATAAGGCTTCATCATATTCATTTGAATCATCCTGATAAGAAACCTCTCTCACCGCTTCTGGTATATCAAAACTATCAATTTGATAGTTACTACTTGTTTCTTCTAAATAATCATAATTTCCATCTGACACATCAGGTCTTCCTTCAATTAAACAAGCAACCGTCACTAATGCTATTATCGTAAACCTTCTTTTATACATTATACACCAATCATCTCCTGTATTCTATTATTTATATGCTATTACTTATTATCTCGAAAAATAATGCCTTAGGTTGCATTATATTATTTGAAACAAGGCAAAGAATACATCATATTTCTTTGCCTTGTTTCCAGCCGATTAAATCGGTTCTTTCTTTGTTACATACTACTTACACTTTTACTCATCTTCTTCAGCTTCTGCCTTCTTCTTAAGGCATTCAGGCATCTCTACTTCGCCCCAGAAAAAGCCGCTTGCAACACTTGATGCTGAAAGTTCAGCTATTCCCTCAAATATTGTGTTAAGTACTCCTGCCATGCATATCACCTCTCTTTCTTAAAAAAATTCTAATACTGTTTTCAAGTAGTATTTCTGCAATCGACCAACCTACTATATTCGATATTTTCACATCAAGACAACAGCATAATTGAAGAATACAACATAATGCTGTAAGTGCCATGGCCTTAAATTTCATTCTCTTTACAGCAGAATATGAAGGTCTTTTTTCTGACTGCATAGGGGCCACGGACCATATCATGATTAATAGAGTAAACACCAATAAGGATCTTATCACTTTAGGTATGATTACAAGTTCCTGCAAAAATACCACCCCGAAAAACGTAACAAGAGATTGCACCAAACAGGTAATGGAATCATTTCTGTGCGAACCACCGATAAATATTCGAAGCGGAATGAGGCATGCACATACCACTACAAAATCCTTCAACCTGTTGAGATATAAAAATATCACAATAAGCACTATCGCCTTTTCTAATGTATTGAGTGTACAGAGTATGCCATACTGAACAACCTGAACCTGTTCTTTTGATTCATCAATCCCTGTGCTCAACAAATCGGCTATTTTTTTACTCACAGTAATGTTTATATCCAAACTCCGTCTCATGTTTCCTCCTGAAATCGTTTTATACTTTATACATACTTGAGTTAGGAAAATCAATACTTATACAAAATTATAGCATGAACGACACGTTTTACGACACGAACAGCAAACCATTTGTCAATTATATAATAAATATAAGGGTTATATTACAATTAATTTCCATATGCACATGTGGATTTTCATTACAACCAGTAATGTTTTATTTTTATATTTTTTATGATATAATTGTCTAGCAAAATGTATTAACTTAGAGGAAGAAAAAAATACCTATGAATCGTGTTTTAATTGTTGAAGATGATGAATTTCAAGGATTTTACTTATATAACACTCTAAACCCCAAATATCCTGATTGGGATATTGTTATGTGTTACTCATATGAAACAGCTATTAATTCTGTAGTAGATTCCGTTATGAATAATAACTTTTTTACTGTTTTTCTTTTAGATATACAGCTTGACAGTAAAACTGGTGATAAATCCGGTTTTGATCTGGCTAGCAGAATCCGCAACTATTTACCTTATTACAGAACTCCACTATTGTTTCTGACTGCTGATTCTACATGCAGCAGTTATGCTTTGTCTAAATTTCATTGTTACAATTACATTACAAAACCCTATAACAGTGAAGATGTTTTGTCAGAGATTGAACAGCTTATGCTTACCGGGTACATTTTTGATGCAATTGAAATAAATGATACCGACAGAATACACCACAGGCTGATTCCGAATAATATCATCTACGTCAAGTCTGCGGGACATTGTCTTTATATAGCAACAACAGATAGTAATATATACGAGACACGCAGCTATTCCTTAAAATCTATTGCAGAAAAGCTGGGCACACAGTTTATCCAATGTCATAAACAATATCTGATTAATGAGGCATATCTATCCAATTATGATAATGTTACTAAATGTGTGCGTATTCCTCATGGAACAATTCCTATTGGAAGACAATTCAGAAATACTATAGAAAACTATATTAACAGGAGCTATACCTAATGATTAACTATGTATATTGTGGAATGGAATATATTTTTGTATCATATATATCAAAAAAACTGTCCGAAGAAAAAATTAAGTATAATATAATTGATTTAATCGCATTTTTAATAATTTCGATTACAATAGGTTCAATTCCTACTTCACATCCTGCTCTTAGCACACTTCTTAATCATTTTCTGTATCTTGCTTATATATTTATCTCAAGACGTAAAGAGAAGAATAAAACAAATTTCATTATATTATTTGGCCTTACTTTTGGTATTATTGCTGTTTTGCAAATTATTATTGTAATAAGCCTCAATATCTTAAATGTAAATATGTTCTCTAAGTATTTTGGCTTTATAGGCAATTCTATAACCATTTTGATGTCAGTTCTTATTATGAAGATTCCTATTGTTCGCAGTCTTTATAGTATTATTTTGAAATCTTCTTTGTACTTAAAAATTTTGTTTGTGAACTCATATTTTCTTATGTACACTTTTATAGTCGTGGGAAAAGCAGGCATATCCATGTCATCATACAATATGTCTATTCTGGGAATAATTATTGCATTATTATTGTTTTTTGACATGACATTTGTCCACTACGAACAAAGAATAAAATTCAAAGAAAAAGAACTCTCTACCTATCAGAAGAACTTTGAAATATATAAGTCTCTTCTCTATGATATAAGATCAAGTCAACATGAATATTACAATAGAATTCAAAGTCTTATGCACCTTGCAGATACCTGTAACACATACGAGGAACTTAGCGGTGCAATAAGAAAATATACAAAAAATTATTCAACCCCAAATAACATATATCCTCTCTTAAAGATAAATATGCCGTTGTTTGCCGCATCATTATACAATCTGTATCTGCATGCGTCCTCTAACGACATAAATATACGATTCAGTGTTTCACAACAGGAGCTTTCCTCAAAAATACCGGAAGTCCTTTTAGCTGATTTATCTTGTATTCTTCTTCAAAATGCAATCGAAGCCAGTTCATCAGGTGATACCATACATGTATTTATCAGACAGAGAAACACGGATTTGACAGTGGAAGTTCGCAATCAAGTCGATGATTATCTCTCGCCTGAGACAATATCATCTTTCTTCTCAAAGAAAAAATCTTCAAAAACCTCTGTAAAAGAAGATGGTATTCCTCATGGACTTGGACTTTACTATCTTCATAATGAGATTCTTAAGAATCACTGTCAGGTATTTGCCGACTGTATACCGTTTGATGATAAATTCTGGCTTTCATTCCAGATTGTAGTATAAAACAAATATGCAAAAGAATTATTTTGAACGGGACCATATGATTCTGTCACGTCCCTGTTCTTTTGCAGTGTATAATCTTTCATCAGCCTTTTTAATTATGTCATCCGGAGTATCAACGACGTTACCCTGTGCAAGTCCAAAACTCATCGTTACCTTTATCATGGTATCATCATACCCAACCAGAAGATCTCTCATATTTTTTTGAATCTCCTGTAAGACCTCATAAGCCTGCATTTCATTCATCATATCAAATACAAGAAGAAATTCTTCACCGCCCCATCTTGCGACAAAACCGCTGCCAAGCATTCCTTTTCTTAATTCATTTGCAACAGCCTTAAGTACTTCATCTCCTGCGTCGTGTCCAAATGTATCATTTACATGTTTGAAAAAGTCAATATCACCTATTGCAACACAAAAAACCGTACCACTGTTTTTGGCTCTGTCGATAGTCTTTCTTATGTACTTTACACCATATCTTCTGTTATTGATACTTGTAAGTTCATCGCACTCGACTAACAATCTGAGTGATTTCTGTACTTTTTTACTTAACCTTGCAAGGTCGTAAAGTTCATCCTTACCCTTCATGCTCTTAGCCGGTATATCTTTTTCAAAATCACCTTTTGAAATGGCATTCATAAAGCTGTGTATATGCTTTATTCTGACAGCAAGCGAGCTTGAATATCTTATGGTTACAATAGCAATAATAAACGTTGCAATCATATAAATAATTATGACCGGTCTCATCGTATCAAGCACTCTGCCCCTTATTTCATCTGCCTGCTGGTATACACCGTACATGCCCACGCATTCCCCGTCTTCATTTATAATAGGCATAAAATATGCAAAAAACTCTTTGCCCTCTATGGATACATCAGAATAGAAACTTGACTCCTTTTTATTGATTACATCATCAACGATAAACTGGGAAATCTGTCTTAAAACTATACGATCCCCATATTCATTTTCCAAAGTCGTTACTACACTGCTGTCCCCATAAAATATGTCAAAATCATTACCGAAAGCTGTCTTTAAGCTGTCAAGCGTATCATATTCTGTCGTGATATCATAATCACCTTTATACAATATGTATCTTGAGCTGCCTTTAACATCAAGGCGATAATCACCAGGATATATTCTGTCATACATATGTGCCACGAGTGCACACTGCTTTTCCATATCCTTATTCGCCTGGTCAATAAGCGTTTTATGAATACTGCTGTATCCTGTAGACATAAGTATCAATGACAATAATACCAATGGCATAACCGTTAAAAGCAGTAATTTAATCATTAATTTTTGCTTCATAATACACCTCTGTAATATAATGCCGCCTACTATTGTAACTTAGTTATAACCTCGTCAAGTACTTCAAAATAATCCTCAAAAGTCTTAGAGCAACAACCCGGATTATCTATAACTATTCCGTCTGCTCTAAGCCCGGTTATGGAAAATCCCATCGCCATCCTGTGATCGTCATAAGTTTCAATAACCGCAGGTTTTGGCTGTCCCGGATATATTGTCACACTGTCATCATTACTTTCACACTCAATCCCCATTCTTGTTATTTCATTCACTATAGCCTGAATTCTGTTGCTTTCCTGGAATTTGATATGTGAAATTCCGGTTATCTTAACCTGCGACTCTGCATACGGAGCAATTGCCGCCATGGTAATTGCCTGATCGGAACATGTATGCATATTGGCTGTTATGCCTTTTAATCTTCCCTCTTCAGGTCCTGTTACCTCGATTCCTGAAGGTGTATCTGAAACTTTACATCCCATCTGACCTAAAAGTTCAACAAATCTTATATCACCCTGCATGCATCCTGAATGGACATTTTCAACAATTACTTTCTTACCAAGCACTGCTGCAAGCGCGTAAAAATATGCTGCTCCCGATACATCAGGTTCAATTATGTAATCCAATGCTTTGTAGCACTGTCCGCCCTTTATGATAAATGTTACGCAGTCATCATTGGTATAATTATCATCTCTTATAACATCCACACCGAACTGTTTCATCATACTTACGGTCATGTCTATGTATGCCATGCCATGACTTCCATACACGTCTATCACAACATCTTTCCCGATGACAGGTGCACATATTAAAAGTGCACTTAAAAACTGGCTGCTCGTATCTATATTAACTTTAAAATGAGTATTGTTACATCCTGCATTACTGATTGTGAAAGGGAAAAAGCCCTCATTTTCATCAAAGCTTATATCTGCACCGGCATTTTTTAAAGTCTCAAGAAGCGGTGCCATCGGTCTTCTTCTCATCTGGGCAGAAGCATCAAGATGATATTCTCCCTTTGAAATTCCAAGAAGAGCCGTAAGAAATCTTGCAGCCGTTCCTGCAGAACCGACATATATATCTGCTTTGCTTTTTGGAATAAGTCCTCCAAGTCCTGTCACCTCAACTTTTCTTTGCTGCTCATCTATATTGATATCAAATCCTAAATCCTTAACACATTCCATAAAATGTCTTGAGTCATCACTGAACAATACGCCGTTAAGTACTGTCTTTCCTTTAGCAAGCACCGCCAGAAGAAGTGCTCTGTTAGTAATGCTCTTTGAACCCGGAACACTGACCGTTATTGCATCACCGGAATTGTTATTAGTATTTTTATATAATTTCGAATAAATGTTTTTTACTGTATATCTTTCTTCGTTCATTCTAAACCTCTGATTGCCCGCATTTAATTATTCATCTCACAGCCCTATTATACCAAAACTAATCTGATTCTTCTACCATGTAAAGAATTATAAGAAAAAATAAAGGCTCCACGGTACAAACCGCAGAGCCTTTAGCTTTATTCATTATAAATGATGTAACGGGTAATTAGCAAACACCCTGTGCAAGCATAGCGTCAACTACCTTCTCAAATCCGGCAATGTTAGCACCTGCAACGTAGTCACCTTCAACACCATATCTCTTAGCAGCATCATCGATGTTGTGGAAGATTGTTACCATGATGTTCTTAAGCTTAGCGTCAACCTCTTCGAATGACCAGCTAAGTCTCTCAGAGTTCTGGCTCATCTCAAGAGCTGATGTAGCAACACCACCTGCGTTGGCAGCCTTACCACCTACGAACCATACACCGTTCTCCTGGAGATACTTTGTAGCATCAAGAGTTGTAGGCATGTTAGCACCCTCGCAAACTGCGATACATCCGTTAGCAACGAGCTGCTTAGCATCATCAAGAAGTAATTCGTTCTGTGTAGCACATGGAAGAGCGATATCACACTTAATCTGCCATACTCCACGTCCCTCATGATACTGAGCGCTTGGTCTGTTAGCTGCATATTCTGTAAGACGTGCTCTCTTAACTTCCTTAACATCTTTAAGAAGCTCTACGTCGATTCCCTCTGGATCGTATACCCATCCTGTTGAATCAGAACATGTAACAACCTTAGCACCTAACTGCTGAGCCTTCTCGATAGCATAGATAGCAACGTTACCTGAACCAGATACACATGCAACCTTTCCATCAAGTGACTGTCCATGATTCTTGAATAATTCTTCTGTAAGATATATAAGGCCATAACCTGTAGCCTGTGTTCTAACAAGTGAACCACCATATGTCAAACCTTTTCCTGTAAGAACGCCTTCGAACATTCCACGGATTCTCTTGTACTGTCCGAACATGAATCCGATTTCTCTTGCTCCTGTTCCGATATCACCGGCTGGAACGTCTACATCAGCACCGATGTATTTGCAAAGCTCTGTCATGAAGCTCTGGCAGAATGCCATGATTTCTCTGTCTGACTTACCCTTAGGATCGAAGTCAGAACCACCTTTACCACCACCGATTGGAAGTGTTGTAAGAGAGTTCTTGAAGATCTGCTCGAAACCAAGGAACTTGATGATACCAAGGTTTACTGATGGGTGAAGTCTTAATCCTCCCTTGTATGGTCCGATAGCATTGTTGAACTGTACACGGAAACCTCTGTTAACCTGTACCTGTCCGTTATCATCTACCCAAGGAACTCTGAACATAATCTGTCTGTCAGGTTCTGTTATTCTCTCAAGGATAGCATTCTTTCTGTAAAGATCCTCGTTAGCATCGATTACTGGTCTTAATGAATCAAGTACCTCTGTTACTGCCTGTAAAAATTCAGGCTGATCTGCGTTCTTTTTCTGTACTACTTCGAGTACTTCATCTACATATGACATTGATAGTCCTCCTTTAAAATAATTCCTATTTAAATATGATACAAAAAACTCTCAAAAGTATGTTTGATAAAAACATTTGTCTTTGCATCCCGTACATTAAGCATTATATTCTTTGAGCAAAAAAAATGCAAGAAAAAATAAACTTAATAATTCACCGTATTTCACTTAATGAAATATTAAAAACAAGCCGCTTCACTTAATAAAATAAAGTGAGGCGGCTTATTCCTTAATTTCTGCTAAATTCTTCTAATTCCACTCCTTCATTTCTGTCTGTGAACAGTTTAATATTCCATTCATTTTGGAAAAGAAGCAATGGTCTTTCGTTCATATCTTTAACTTTTTTAATGTCCATACCGGTCTTTAACTTAGACATATCTGTCATAGGATCTTTGAGCCAGCGTATATATCCGTAAGGAAGCGGTTCAAGTCTTATCTCACATCCATATTCATTCTCAAGTCTGTATTTTAGAACATCAAACTGAAGAACTCCGACAACTCCGACAATAATCTCACTCATTCCCGCAGTGTACTCCTGGAAAATCTGAATCGCACCTTCCTGTGCAATCTGTACTACACCTTTCATGAACTGTTTTCTCTTCATCGAATCAACCGACACAAGTCTTGAGAAATGCTCCGGTGCAAATGTAGGTATTCCTTCATACTTAATCTTTTTGCCCGGCATACATATTGTATCTCCGATTGAAAAGATTCCCGGATCAAACACACCTATTATATCTCCGGCATATGCTTCGCTTACAACCTTTCTGTCCTGTGCCATAAGCTGCTGTGGCTGGGACAGCTTTAATTTCTTATTGCCCTGCACATGAAATACATCTTTTGTTGCATCAAACTTTCCTGAGCATATACGCATGAAAGCTATTCTGTCACGGTGAGCCTTATTCATGTTGGCCTGAATTTTAAACACAAATGCAGAGAAATCATTTTCCATAGGATCAATAAGTTCATCCTCTGATTTTCTTGCAAGAGGTGATGATGTCATCTTAAGGAAATGCTCAAGGAATGTCTGCACACCGAATGTTGTAAGAGCTGAACCGAAAAATACAGGTGAAAGCTTTCCGCTGCTAACAAGATTTATATCAAACTCGTCCGAAGCTCCGTCAAGAAGTTCAACCTCATCTTTTAACTGTTCAAAAAGTTCCTCTCCAATCTCTCCTACAAGTCTTTCATCATCTATATTAAGATCTGTCTCCTCGGCCTTTTTGGAACCACCTGTTGAGACAGCCTTAAACAATGATACATTCTTAGTATCCCTGTCATACACACCTTTAAAGCTCTTACCTGAACCTATTGGCCAGTTAATAGGACATGTACGGATTCCAAGAACATTTTCAATATCTTCAAGAAGTTCAAATGTATCCTTAGCTTCCCTGTCCATCTTATTAACAAATGTAAAGATTGGAATTCCTCTCATGGCACAAACCTTAAAAAGCTTTATTGTCTGTGCCTCTACACCCTTACTTCCGTCAATAACCATGACTGCCGAATCAGCTGCCATAAGTGTACGGTATGTATCCTCCGAGAAATCCTGATGTCCCGGTGTATCAAGAATGTTGATGCAGTATCCGTCAAACTCAAACTGGAGAACCGATGATGTAACCGAGATACCTCTCTCTTTTTCTATCTCCATCCAGTCCGAAACTGCATGCTTTGCTGTCGCCTTTCCTTTAACAGAACCCGCTGTGTTAATCGCACCTCCGTAGAGAAGAAACTTCTCTGTAAGTGTAGTCTTACCCGCATCAGGGTGAGAAATAATCGCAAAAGTTCTTCTTCTTTTTATTTCATTTTTAATATCCGACATAAAATAATCCTCTTTCTATCATTATATAAAAGCTTCTAAGCCAAAATTGACACAAGAATATTTATTATTTTTATATAACCGCTATCTCTGAATTTATCTTTCATCTTTCCATACATTTTTTCCGAATGTTCAAGCGCCTTTGAATGACACTGGAAAACCATATGTCTGTCCTCGCTGCTTATGCTGCCCTCTTCATTCCATATCATTGCCTGAATAAGTTTTATTGCCACCATAGACACAACAGTCATAAACATTTCCTCATTAAAATCATCCTTATCATTAATCAGATGATGACTTCTGTACAGTCTGTAGGCAATGTAGTTGGTAAATTCTTTTTCGTTCTCCTCGTATGCCTCACTTTGAACATACTTTTCATATATCCGATACAGCGTCAAAAGACTCTCAACAGGGTCCGTTATTCCATCCGAATCCATCTTAAGATATTTTAACATCACTTTTACTATCTTTGTGTTTCGCTCACTTTTCTTTAGCATTCTCTCAAAGATAATTAAATACTCAAGTGCAAACTCGATTCTGATATCATCAAGTCCTATAAAATTCTGATGCTCTGTTATCGTCTCCATTGCCGCTTCGTATTCGGCATAATCAGCATTATCCGAAGATAATATCGCGATTGTTGCAAGCCTTATCTTAAAAGGTATGCTTTTATCAAACATTATCTGCAAAGCGGGAAGTTCCATTGTATCGTATATTTCATTTTTTTCATCATCAAATACAAGAATCTCAAATGGTTCTTCTCTTGTAAGAATCATATCAGCAACAACAGGGCATGACATTGTAAGGCATGCATACACGCCGTCACTTCCCTGATACACAAACCTTGGGTATGTGGCACAGGTTGTACAAAGCATGTTTTCACCCATCTCAATAATAATGTCGCACAGATTTTCTTCATTAAGGAAAGGACACCTTCCCTCTTCAAGTTTGAAAAAATGTCTGTTGTCGATGGTCTTAATCTGCTGCCTTATGTGTGAAGCAAATTCGTGGGAACTGTCATTATACTTCTCATATGACTTTTCATCCACTGCAATCGTACGCCAGCCTCTGCAACAACTGTCGGGACATTTCCCTGCTATGCAATTAAACTTTTCGTAGTAATCCGGTAAATGATATATCATAGCGTTCTTCCATATCTGTTTGTATCCACTAGTTTACCCATTATCATTACTTGTATGACCGATTCTTTTCCAGTTCCATATGAATCATCATTTTGTTAAGTGACCAGTTCTCATTAGTCTTTGTAAGCACAGCCTTATAATCAACCGTCACGTTATTCTCCCTCAATTTTGCAAGCATTTTATCTACGTGTTTGTCGGTAAGGTTACACATAAGAATCAATGAACTTGTGCTCCTACTGCCATCACTTAACCCGCCTGACCTGCTCACATCAGCAGTTTTGTTTGCAAACTCCAAAAGCGTGCATTCAGATTCACTTATATCATATGTAATAACCTTTATCTTAAGGTTACCTGCAATTCTTTTAACTATGTCGACCCCCGGCACATTAAACAGAATTATTTTTTCCATATCATAATCCTTTCTTGCTGTCCGCTTTAATCTTTTGCTTTCGAATATATTATTATACATTAAAAAATGTAATAATAAAACCCTAATACGATTTTTTTGAATTTCACTTATCATTATGATATAATGGTTAGAAATTATGTATATCCCATTTGGAGGTATTTATGTCAGTAAGCGAATCATTAGAGAACTATCTTGAGACCATTCTTGTTCTTGGCAAGAAGAACCCCGTTGTCAGATCTGTTGACGTGGCTAATGAGCTCAATTTCAAAAAATCAAGCGTAAGTGTTGCAATGAAGACACTTCGTGAAAAGTCATATATTACAGTTACTCCTGAGGGCTGGATATATCTTACCGAATCCGGTAAAGAGATTGCCGAGATGATATACGAAAGACATCTTTTTATATCCGAATGGCTCATCAGCCTTGGCGTAGATGAAAATACAGCAATAGAGGATGCATGCAGAATGGAACATGTTATCAGCAAAGACAGCTTTGATGCCATTCGCACTTTCGTTAATAAATCGCTAACAAAATAAGGAGAATCAAAATGTTTGGCAGCAGGAACAACAATATCAAATCAGGACTTCGCATCATAATCATCGGATGCGGAAAAGTAGGTACAACACTTATCGAGCAGCTTCGTAATGAGGGACATGACATAACCATCATTGATAAAAATGCTGCTCTTGTTTCTGATTTGATTGGAACATATGACATTATGGGAATCGCCGGCAATGGAGCAAGCTACAGCGTCCAGATTGAAGCAGGCATAGAGCAGACAGATCTTTTAATTGCCCTTACCGATTCGGACGAGCTTAATCTTTTGTGCTGTACTATTGCAAAACAGGTGGCAGGATGTGCCGCAATCGCAAGAGTCCGCAATCCCGAATACAGTGCGGAATCCGGTTATCTTCGCGAGAAATTAGGACTTGCCATGATAATTAATCCTGAACTTGAGGCTGCAAATGAGGCTGCAAGACTTTTATATCTTCCGACAGCTCTTGAGGTTAATACTTTTTCCAACGGCCAGGCTGAGATGATAAAGCTCAGACTTCCAAAAAATCATTTCATGGACGGAAAAACAATTGCCGATGTAAGCAAAATGATACCGGTAAAATTCCTCATCTGTGCAGTTGAGCGTGATGGTGAGGTCTATATTCCTTCCGGTGATTTCATCCTTCATGCATCGGATGCAATATCATTTTCAACTTCAAAGAAGAACGAAAAAGAGCTTCTCAAAAAGATAGGTTTCCCTACCCAACAGGTTAAAAACACAATAATAATCGGCGGTGGTAAAGCTGCTTTTTATCTTGCCAATCAGTTGATTCCGATGGGTATCGAAGTTAAGATTATAGAAGCCAATAAGGCAAGGTGCGAGGAACTTAGCTGTCTTCTTCCAAAGGCAATCATTATTAACGGAGACGGTTCCGATGAAGAGCTTCTAAAGGAAGAAGGTATTATTGATGCCCAGTCATTTGTGCCTTTAACGGGAATAGATGAAGAAAATATCATGCTTACTTTGCATGTTAAACATATTTCAAATGCTAAGACAATAACCAAGATTAACAGAATAACCTTTAAGGATGTAATCAATTATCTTGACCTTGACAGTGTTATTTATCCAAAGTATATTACGTCCGAAGCAATAATAGCTTATGTGCGTGCTAAGCAAAACTCTAAGAACAGCAACATAGAGACTCTGTATCATTTATTTGATTTTAAGGCCGAAGCTATTGAATTCGTTGTTGATGAAAGCTGCGTATTCACAAACAGACAGCTTATGGACATTACAACCAAGGACAATCTTCTTATTGCCGCAATCAACCGCGACGGTGACATCATTATTCCTAATGGTACCGATACAATTAAAACCGGAGATTCAATAATTGTATTCACAAAACACACCGGTCTTAATGATATCAATGAAATACTTGCATAAGGGTGGTAAGAACAAATATTATGAACAAAAAAGTTATTGTATACCTTCTAGGACAGGTTCTTAAGATTGAGGCTGCACTTATGATTCTCCCGATAATAATGGCAATTATTTTCGGAGAGGTCGAAGGTCTCTCATTCTTCATCGTATCTGTCCTGTGCTTTGTCATAGGATTTATATTTACTGTAAAAAAACCGACCAATTTTACTTTTTATCTTAAAGAGGGTTGTATTACAACGGCTCTTAGTTGGATTTTACTAAGTATATTTGGCTCTCTTCCATTTGTTTTAAACGGTGACATTCCTAACTTTACAAATGCTCTTTTTGAGACAGTATCCGGATTTACGACTACAGGTGCCAGCATACTTGACGATGTTGAGGCACTTAGCAATTGTTCGACATTGTGGAGAAGTTTTACCCACTGGATCGGAGGTATGGGCGTTCTTGTATTCCTTCTTGCGATAATCCCTCTTAGCGGAGGTTCCAACATCAACCTCATGAGAGCAGAGAGTCCCGGCCCTTCCGTAGGAAAGCTTGTTCCAAAGATAAAATATACGGCACAACTGTTGTATATAATATACTTTGCTCTTACAGTAATTGAAGTTGTGCTTCTTCTTCTTGGTGGCGCACCTTTTATAGATGCTCTTAACACTTCATTTGGTACAGCAGGTACCGGAGGTTTCGGTATAAAAAACGACAGTATAGGCGGTTATAACGCATACATCCAATGGGTTGTTACAATATTCATGATATTGTTCGGTGTTAACTTCAACGCCTACTATTTTATTCTTCTTAAAAAATGGAAAAAAACATTGGCGATGGAAGAAATCAGATGGTATTTTATTATCATCATCACATCCGTAACAATCATCTGCACACAGACATACACCAAAGCCGCAGGCTTCTTCACAACACTTCGCCACTCTTCATTTCAGGTTGCATCAATCATGACAACCACAGGTTTTTCAACCGTTGACTTTGACCAGTGGAATCAGACAGCTAAGACTGTGCTTGTAATGCTTATGTTTATCGGTGCCTGTGCAGGAAGTACCGGCGGAGGAATTAAGGTATCAAGATTTATAATTACGGTAAAGACAATATTTAAAGAACTTCATTCCTATATCCATCCAAAGTCTATCAAGAAAATCAACATAGACTCAAAGCCTATCGAACACGACGTGCTTCGTTCGACCAATGTTTACTTTATAACATTTATAATGATGTTTTCACTTTCGGTTTTCCTTATCTCATTTGAGGGTAAGGATTTAACGACCAACTTTACTGCAATTGCAGCAACCATCAACAACATCGGTCCTGGTCTTAACATGGTCGGACCTACTAAGAATTTTGCACACTTTAGTGCATTTTCAAAATATGTAATGATGTTTGATATGTTACTTGGAAGACTCGAGCTTTTCCCAATGCTTATTCTCTTCCATCCTTCAGTAATAAAAGAATTATTTTTCTCCGGAAAACACAAAAAGACAATTTAATAAAATAATAAAAGGGCTGTTTTATGTAGCCCTTTTTTATTTTATATATCTAATTTCCTTATCCGAAAATATTCCCCGTACAACTATTCTGTGTACAATCATTTTTCATGTCTGTGCTGTTATTGCATCCACAGCCGTCCCCTAAGGAAAGTGGCTTAATCGCAAGATTTAACAGATCACCCTCAACAAACTGCATACAATCCGTATCTTCATCCGGTACAATACTTCCTTTCGGTGTCTGGATTCTTCCTGTTGTAGGAACCATATAACCTGCAAAATACAGGCTGTTAACAACAAGTGTAAGTCCTACTGTTATAGTATTATCCGTATAATCAAAATCCAAAAGTTTTGGAAGTGCATACATATTTATTCCCTGAGTCACAAAATTGTTGGTTGTTGATAAGCTGATAGAATTGACTACCGGTGTATATACTGTTTCTTCTGCTACAGTAGTAATTTCCACTGCCGTACCGTATGGCGCAAAAATCTCCATCTCAACAGACGATGGATTAGTGTCCTCGTTGTAAGTAGCTGCAGTTGTATCGGAAGGAAGATATACAGCCTCAGGGTACAGTGTACCTAAATATCTGCAGCATTCATCATATAGCTTCATTTCAAACTGCACTGTAATATCAGTTAAAGTTACAAGATAACAATTAGGTCTTGTACTGATGTTTTCCACCGTAACGCCCGTGGCACCATTGGTATAATCAAGGCCGATTACCCTCACCGCAGCATTTGTCGCCGTAGGAAACTGCTCAGAAACAGGTGTTTCCTCATCTATAGTAAAGGTCGTACAAAGATTGACTCCAATCTCGTCATATATAAGCGGTGCCATAATACCAAGCGTTCCCGGTGTCCCGTAAACCGGGTTGGTGCATACATCATAACAATTCTGATTATTGCCGGTACTGTTTTGCACATTTCCCGCACCCTCGCTGACAAGTCTGGCGGTGTTTTTCTTACATCCGCATGATTTACAATTTGCCATTCTAATCCCTCATTTCTTATTTTGGTATACTACATTATATGTTCTACCTTACGATGTGACACATATACTTTTATTAAGTATAAAAAAATAAGGGAATGAAATGGGAGATATATATTCTGTCGGAACAGATAGAAATCTTATTTTGTATTCATCCGGCAACAGCATAATTATGAAAAACATTATGGGAAATTCAGGTGGTGGACGCACATATTATCTTAAAAAGGACTACTCTTACAATCTTACCTCAACAATATTTAACGCTACAATTTATTATTCATACGTTAACACTATCGGGGATATTGTCGTAAGCTCTATTTCACAGACAACACCTTTATACACGGTTAGTCTTTTAGATGATTCTTTCAATCCGATGCCCTTTATCACAAGTTACAACAATACTCTTGTGCTTGTTTATATATCATTTTCCCCACTTGATCGCACATACATCATTAAATGTTCTTTTCCTTTGTCATCTCGCAGTGACATCAACGTAACCGCGCCCATTAAGACTATTCCTGCATTCAAGGTTTTAAGCTGTGAAAAATGCCTCTACATATATGCGTGTGCCGGCAACAGTTGCGGAATAATACTTATAGATGACAAAGACGTCACCACAAGACTTTTTACGGCAGATGAGGCAGATGCCATGGCTGCACAGAAATATCACAAAACAATAAATGAAAAAGACGCCATTATAGACAGCATAAAATCTCAGTATTCACAGCTTATGGACACAGCTAACAAATACCGCGATGAAGCTATAAAATGGCGCTCTAAAAACAGTCATTAAAAATTTTTAATAAGACAGTGCACAATTAATGGCTTTGTCCCATCCTGATAGAAGTTCCTGTCTTTTATCCTTTTCCATGGCAGGAATAAATGATTTGTTAACACTGGCATTCATTCTTATATCCTGCGTGCTTTCATAATATCCTGTTGCAAGTCCCGCAAGATAAGCCGCACCAAGAGCTGTTGTCTCTATGCATGACGGTCTTACAACTGTTGTCTCACTTATATCAGCCTGAAACTGCATCAGAAAATCATTTGCACAAGCTCCTCCATCCACACGTAGAGAATTTATACCGCCAGCTGCATCCTCTTTCATTGCCTTAATAAGATCATTGCTATGATAAGCTACAGATTCCAGTGTTGCTCTTACAAAGTGATTTTTTGTACAACCTCTTGTTATTCCTGTTACCGTTCCTTTGCAATATGGCTTCCAGTAAGGAGCTCCAAGTCCGGTAAATGCCGGCACAATATATACTCCTGCCGTATCATCAACAGCTCTTGCACAAATCAAAGAATCAGCAGCATTATCTATCAGTTTCATCTCATCTCTTAGCCACTGAATGGCAGCTCCTCCTATAAATACACTTCCTTCAAGTGCATACTGTGGCTTATCTGCATTTGTTCCTGCTGCAAGTGTCGTAACAAGTCCGTGTTTTGACTCTATTCTTTTATCTCCTGTGTTAATCAAAAGGAAACAACCCGTTCCGTAAGTATTCTTGGCATCGCCTTCTTCAAAACAGCACTGTCCGAAAAGTGCAGCCTGCTGATCTCCGGCAATTCCCGAGATAACAATCTCATCCCCGAGTATCTCTTTATCAGTAACTCCATACACATCGCTTGAGCTGACAACTGTCGGGAGCATACTTTGTGGCACATGAAAATATTCCAAAAGCTCATTGTCCCAGCAAAGTCTGTTAATATCAAAAAGCATGGTTCTTGATGCGTTAGTATAATCCGTGATGTGCAACTTACCTTTTGTCAGATTCCATACAATCCATGTATCAATCGTACCAAACAGCAATTCCCCGTTTTGCGCCATCTGCCTTGCACCCTCTACATTATCAAGAATCCATTCTATCTTAGAGGCGCTAAAATAAGCATCAGGAACAAGACCTGTCTTATTCCTGATTGCCTCTTTTACAGTCTCGTCCATACCTTTGATTCTGTCTGCGCTTCTCCTGCACTGCCACACAATAGCGTTATACACCGGCTCTCCGGTATTCTTATTCCACACTACTGTAGTCTCTCTTTGATTGGTTATTCCGATACTGCATATATTTTCAGCCGTGGCATATATTTTTCTCATAGCCATTCTTGCTACTTCGAACTGGGTTGAAATTATCTCTTTTGGATTATGTTCAACCCATCCCGGCTGGGGATAAATCTGTGTAAACTCTTTTTGTGCCATACTGCATATATTGCCCGACTTATCAAACAATATACACCTGGAACTTGTAGTTCCCTGATCCAATGCCATTATATATTCTTTCATACACTACCTACTGTCCATCTGCACCTGCATTGTCATTATCTGTTTCAGAAGTTGTATCGTCCTGTGCCGGCTGTTCATCCTGAGGCTGTGCTTCCTTAGTTGGTTCCGGCTCTTTTGTTGGCTCTGGTGTCGGCTCCACGGTTGGCTCCGGTGTCGGTTCCTTGGTTGGTTCTTTGGTTGGTTCCGGTGTCGGTTCCGGTGTCGGTTCCTTAGTTGGTTCTTGTGTTATAACAACCTCATTATCTGTAAGATAATTGTTACTTACATATGCCGTCTGATTATCATATTCTATACGATACCAGCTTGTTTCGTTGCACTGACCTGTAACCTTTACCTTATCATTAGTTGTAAGATGTCCTATCTTCTCACCGTCCTTATGCGGTTCAAGTCTGACATTTACACCGCTTTTTGCATACATCTGTTTATCAAGCTCTGCAAAAGTATACTTTCCGTCAAAAGGATCCTTTGTAGGTTCCTGTGTCGGCTCCTTAGTTGGTTCTTTGGTTGCTTCATCTGTTGGAGATGCGGTTGATTCATCCTCATTTTCCTGTGCGACTTCAGCAGGTTTTCTTGTCTCCTGTCCTCGTCCGTTTCCTAAAGAAAAACTAAACTTATCAACACCCTTTACCATCATCAAAGCAACTGTAATAATAGCAAGAAACAACACAATAATAATTGTAACCGCTATTATGTTTTTCTTTGTGTCTTTGTCCATTTTTTCTCTCCTGTTATCTTGTTACCAATAATACATATATAATATGTAACATGCAAATTGCATACACAATTATTTTACCAAATTTGCACTTTATTATCAACTGTGTTACTAATCACAAAAAACCTTATTACTCCGAAAGCATCAAACTCAGCTGATACTGGAATGAATCAAGACTGTTGTTATGTATATCTAATGCTTCATCAAGACCAAAATCTATAAGAAGATCATTTTTAATTGCAACTATTCTGTTCTCCTTCCCCTCTTTTAAAAGCTCAACGGCAAATGCTCCCATCAAGGAACCGTACATTCTGTCCTTAGCCGATGGCTGTCCTCCTCTTTGAATATATCCAAGTACAGACACTCTTGATTCAATGCCGGTCTTTTCGCGTATCATCTTAGCAAGTGCCGGTGCATCAGTAACTCCTTCTGCCACAACAACCAGATAACTGTTTCTGCCGTTTTCATGTCTTTTCTTAATTGCATCGGTAACCGAATCATAGTTGCCGTCCCATTTTTCAGGAAGAACAATTGCATCTGCAGAAGTTGCCATTCCTGCCCAAAGTGCAATATAACCTCTTTTTCTTCCCATTACCTCGACAACCGAACATCTTCCGTGTGACACAGAAGAATCTCTTATACTGTCAATTGCCTTCATTGCAGTATTGGCTGCCGTATCAAATCCAAGTGTATATTCTGTACATGCAACATCTCGGTCAATAGTTCCCGGAATGCAGATAATATTACATCCTTCTTTTTTAAATTCAATAGCTCCATGAAGGGTTCCGTCTCCACCGATTGCCACAACAGCATCTATATCATGCTCTTTAAGATTTCTTGCAGCCTGTTCTCTGTATTTCTTTTCAAGGAATCTTTCGCTACGGCTTGTAAAAAGAACCGTTCCTCCCTGATTGTTAATGTTTCTTACATCATCAGTTCCAAGTGGAATAGTCTCCCAGTCAATAAGACCTTCATATCCTCTTAAAACACCTGTTACTTCAATCCCACAGTTTTTTGCGGCAAACACAACCGCTCTGACCGCTGAATTCATTCCTGGTGCATCTCCTCCGCTTGTAAGAAGTGCTATCTTTTTTATCTGTTTCATAAGTATTTCTCCAATTCTAAATAAAATGCCATTGCAACGATATAATCGTTATATCGCAAACAATGACATTTATTATACAGCAAAAAATCTTCTAAAACAAATTTAATTAGTTAATATCAGAATAATCGATTGTTTTTTCAAATGATGTTATGGTTGTAATATCACTCTTTTCATCATAATATACCTTAATCATGTCACCCTGTCTTATAGTTATAAGAGACTCATTTTCACTGAAATTCTGTTTATAAATATTATTTGCACCGTCACGTATATACACTATTGTCTCACCATCAACAAGCACGAACTGCACATCGTTTACCGTTATCTCATCAAACAGCTGATCGTTTTTAGCAACCTGAGGATCAATAAGATCATTTTCCCTAAGCAGCTGCTTATACTCTTTTAATACATTCTTTTGTGTAGTTGCAGTTGCTACAACATTGTACTTGCTTACATTAACAAGAGCGTACTGTTTTACCAGACCACCGTTGTCCTTAAGAACCATTATATATGTCGGCTGACCGGCAATATTGATAAGTGAAGGAAATGATGCGTCGTATCCTAAGTTCTGCACTTCTCCTTCTGCTGCAGCCATAGCCGAATGTTCCTCAGCTCCCGAAACATTAAAGTATTTGCATTCACCTGTTCTGGAATTAACAAGAATAAATCCTATATTTGAACGGTCTCCATTAACAGATGTCACACCTGTATATATCCATACATCCCCGTCCATTACTTTATATCCGTAATCATCTGTTGCAACCTTACATCCCTTGTTACCGATTACAGAGTTAATAAATCCGTTACTGAGATTTCCGTACCAGTTGTACTGCTTCTGAATAAGGTCACCATTATATACAATGTCAACCCATGTAGGAACATCCTCAACATCATAATACTGACATGTACCGTCACAGGCATCCATTATTACGCATCCGGCAACATTTTCGGCACCAAACAATCCTGCCTCATGCTTCATTACCGAACAAATCCAGAAAGGATTTCCTTCGTTATCTATCTCAAAATAGCAATTACCGAAAAGCTTATTAGGATATTTCATCTGAAGATGTCTGTATAAATTATTGTTAAAATATGCACTTGGCGAATAATTAATTGCTTTATCCGTCTCAATATATTTAGCTGTATTGTTAATAGGATCCACGAGAATGTATCCCGGAATACCATCATTTTTATTATTAAACCACTTGAAAAAATCAGCATATTCCAAAGGTGCAACCTTCATAGGCTTTCCGTTGTAATCAATCTGACTGTATACCTGTGAAACTTCAAACTGTGAAACAAGATTAGTAAGTTCTCCCATCGCTCTGTTACCTATAATAGCTGCAGACTCTGAATCCATAAGTGCAATATCCGAAACATTTTCAGTCTCAGGGAGCTCTTTTTCAAATTCAGAATCCTGAACTTTCATCACTTTTGCATATGTTGAACTTCTAAACAACGGTGCACTTATAATTCCACCGATAATAAGTATGATTATTGAAATGACGCCTATTGCAACCGGTATTTTAATTATAAGTGACTGACTCTTTTTGTTGCTTATTATATCAACCTTATCAAAAAGCAGGCACAACACCGTATAGATAACGACGAACAATCCAACCGCAATAGCAATAAACACCCAGAATCCCGGTGATATAGGTGTCAGTGCCGGAAAGACTGCATAATATGCAATTCCTAAAATAACGGCCGTTAAAAGTAATGCAACCGGCAGTTTTAACTTTGAATTTTTAATTTTCTTACCAGACATAATAATTCTCCTTTCTTACGTCCTGTCTTTTTTATTCTACCCTATTACCATATTTTTTAAATTAAAAATAAATGAGATATGGCAATAGTGTCAACCGCATCATCTCATTTAGTTGACACAATAATTCTGATGTGATATATTTATTAACGCTATAGCAACAATTAAGAAAGTTGAGGATTTAATATAATGACTGCAAAAGCACATACAATCTCTATTGTATATATGGCAATGTTCATTGCCCTTATAACTGTCTGTTCATGGATAAGCATACCTGTCGGCATCCCATTTACATTGCAAACCTTTGCGATGTTTGTTACTATTGGATTAATAGGAACAAAGCGCGGAACAATCTCTATAGCGTTATATGTTCTTCTTGGTGCAGTAGGTGTTCCTGTATTTTCAGGATTTAAGGGAGGTTTTTCAACGTTACTTGGACCGACCGGAGGTTACATAATCGGTTTCGTAATCGGAGGATTTGTTACAGGTATTATTATTGATTTGTTCGGTAAAAAGAAAGACGTCATACTGCTTGCCTGTGCTATGCTTGCAGGTCTTTTGGTATGCTATGCTTTTGGAACCGCCTGGTTTATGGTTGTATATGCACAAAACGGTTCTGCCATAGGTCTTACAAGTGCCTTGGCATTGTGTGTTGTTCCATTCATAATTCCTGACTGTCTTAAGATTGCCCTTGCCATATTCCTTACAAGAACCCTCTGTCGATATACACAACTATCTTAGGAGGTACACATGATATGACTCAAAAAAAGCATCACCCTCTAAGGGCATTAGTATGCCTTATTTTATCTCTTATTCTTTTTATCATTGTCATCTGCAACGGCCTTATCTCTGATTTAAGAGGCAGTGTTTTAAAAGGAAAAGACATTGACGATATTCTTTCAAACACCAGAACATATGCGGTCGTTGAAGACATTCTCATCGAGACAATTGCCCAATCAACAAAGGATTATGGTGTAAGCCGTGATGCAATTGAGGATATTATCACCGACGGACTTGTTGAGACAACTGCAAGCAAAGTGCTTGATGCAATAATGTCCGGAAAACCAATGGACTTTACCTACCTTGACGAAAGCGTAGAAAAATCCGTTATTCTTATTACCGATACCGGTGTTAAAAATGCTATGAAAGATTTTGACGAAAAAGCATCTACACTTACAGTAGCAGATATCGCAGAAAGCAAATCAGTTAAAGAAATTGAAAAAGAATACAATGTATCCATATCATCGCAGCTTAGTGAATCTCTTTCTAAATACACCGAAAATAACAAGTTTAAAGTATCAGATGAGAAAAAAGCTGAGGTTGAAAATGATGTTTATAATGCTTTATACAATAATATTTATCCAGCTGTCACAAAAGTCATTAACGAGTACAAAGATGAATGTAACGACATGGTTAATGACGCAATTAAAGATGCCGACTCACAGTACAGCTTCTCTTCAATGTTAAGAAAAGTAGATGACAGCCTTAAGCTTACCGACTATGCAATAATCGGCATATGGGTTTTATGCCTTATACTGTTCGGTCTTCAGATTCTTATTTACAACAAAGATAAACACAAAGCATTTAAGAATCTTGCGGTTATTGCAATATTCACTACGTTGTTTAAGATTGCATGCATATGTGCTCTTGCATTTTCACACACGCAGATTCTTTCTTCAATAAAAAAAGAAAAAGACCCATATACAGATATATTTGCCGATTACATTACCTATAATATGGATCTTATTAAAAAATGTATGACTGTTTCAGCTATTGTATTCATAGTTATAGCTATTGGTTCGATTATATTTTCAGTCAAACTAAAGAAAAAACATCTTACTGAAAATACTTCTGAAGTCTAAACAGACTGACAGAATTTTTCCACATGAGACATTCATAAGCTTCCCTGTCTATAAGACCGGGAAGTTCATAAAAATATTCATGGTACATTGACGGCTGCCCTGCCTTGTTTACAGCATAGGTATCCGGACCGTCTATAGGAGCATCCGTACCAAAAACAATTCGGTGGGAGCCATATCTTTTTATGGCTTCCACTGTTGTTTTCATAGGTACCCATGTAATATCACCGTAAAGATTATCATGTTTCCCAAGCATATCAAGTGCCTCACTGTTATCCGTACCAAGTCCCATATGAACCATAACAAAATTCACATTAGGAAATATTCCTGCCGCCTTTGCAAGATTAGCAGGACTTGCCGCTTCACAGCCACCTGTATGCGACACAACAGGAACATCAAGTTCTTCTGCAAGCTTCCAATAAGGAAAACACCTTTCATCCGCCGGAGAAATATTGGAATGATACGGATGAATCTTGATTGCCTTAATATACTCCCGGTTATCAATAATCATCTTTTTAAGTTCATCTGTAAGTCCTTCTGTCACAGGTTTTATAAAAGGTGCAATCCCGACTTTACCTTCATATTTCTTAGCAAAATCAAGTACTCTTTTAAGACCGTCAACCTGGCAAATCTGCTTATCCGCCGGAAGTATCTGTTGCTTATGATCAGCTTCAACACAATCACAATTTGATAAAATGACATAATCAACATTGTAATAATCAAACAGTCTTACAACCATTTCCTCAGTCATTTTAAAATCCAGCACATCTCCGCCAACGTGCACGTGGGTATCTATTATCTTTGTATTAATATTCATTATTTTGCACCTTTCATCCCCCATATCTTATATTTTTAATTCCTCTGCATAATCAATATTTTACTTTATAAAATACTTATTATCAAGGTTCATCTTCCTTGACCAAACGCCGAAATAATAATAAAATTATATATATAATATTTTTTGCTTAAATACGTATTCAAGGAGGAATTGTATGAAAAGAAAATCAATATTAAAAGGAATTTGTCTCTTTGCCACAGCCGGCATCTTTACACTTTTTTCCCCACATGTTCAGGATACATATGCATATGACGGAGAAATAACCGACTATGTTGAAATCAACGACCAGACAGTAACAGTTATCCCTACCGATGAAGATGATACTGCCACAATTAACTATGCTCTCAAATCATTAAAGGATTCAGGGGGAACCATTATTCTTAATGGCACATATTCAATTAGTGACAGATTAATTCCGTTTGATAATACTCTTATCAATGCAGACAATGCCTCAATTACCTGTACAGAAAACGGTATATATATGATTGATATCTACCAACGTAACAATGTCTCTGTTACAGGAGGCATCTGGACTCCTGGCAACAAAAGTGCATTTATCAAAGTAAGCCAATCCGATAATTGTTCCTTGTCCAATGCAGTTGTCAAAGGTGGCGGAAACACAGCAGATAATTTAGATAATTCAGATGTTGCTGTTTATTCATCAAAAAACCTACTTATAAGTGACTGTTCTTTTTCTGACACCACAGCACAAGCTGTATACGCAGTTAAATCCCCAAAAATAACAATAGCAAACTGTAAAGTCAGCAATACAAACGGCTATGGACTTCACACCTATTTTTGCGATGAATGGGTTATTGTCGGTAACACAGTAACAGGTGCATACGGTGACGGAATATATTGCAGCAACAATAACGGTGGAAACATGGCAGGTAATACAATTACAAATACAACTCTCAACCCGTTACTTGATATAGATTCTACAAAAAATTACATTGCCCGCTCAGGATGTGCAATATTTCTATCTATCACAACCAATGCAAATGTAGGAAAATCATACACCTACAAGGGCAAAACATATTCAGGCAACCAGATAAGCAATTGTGAAAACTATGGTGTTGCTCTTAATATATGTTCAAATACACTCGTATGCAATATTACCTGCAAAAAAAGCGGTAACAACTCCATACATGGTTCTGCTTCTGCTACTACAACAATAAGTAACTGCAAGGTATATGACACTACAGGCATAGGAATTGCATTAGTTCCGGGCTCACTTGCAAGTAATACCGTTGCAAATGCAACATGCAATAATTCAAAAATTTTCAATAACGTTGTAAACAACACAACTTCATATGGAATATGGGTATACAAGACATGTAACACTACCGTTGCTGCAAATAATATAAGCAAAACCAAAGGTGATGGAATTCGTTGTAATGCTTCAAAATCAACAAAAATCTCGGGAAATAAAATCACAGATGTAACCAATATAGGATCCACTTTATCTTCCGGTATATCTGTATCAAATAATTCAACAAATATTATTATTGGCCAATCTGTAACTATATCAGGTAAGACATATGCATCCAACACAATAACAAACACTGCAAAATACGGAATAAATATAGACTCCTCAACAGGTAATGTGCTAAACAATACAATATCCAAAACCGGCAATCATGGAATTTTAGTATACAAATCGCCATCTGCCAAAATTAATAACAACAAAATAACCAACAGTAAAGGGCAAGGAATTTTCATCAATACCTCTGCAAAAGTTACTGTATACAATAACACAATTAACAAAACTACTCTTGATGGAATTAATATTTCATCATCGCCAAATGCAATACTAAATACAAACAAAATCACTAAATCAGGAAAAGTTGGAATAAATATAGTCAACAAAAGTGCCGGCTGTACAATAAAAAATAATACCCTCAACACAACGGTAAATCATGGCATATATGCTAACAACTGTAATACAGCCAAGATAACAAATAATACGCTGATTAACTGCGGTGGTCATGGTATATGTACAAACAAATCAGAAAAAACAACAATATCCAGCAATAAAATTAACAAAACAAAAATGGATGGTATGAATATTTGTGCATCTTCAAATGTTACCATTAATTCCAACACTGTTAACAATGCCGGAAAAGTAGGTATAAACATTGTTGATAAAAGCAACTATACTACTTTAAAAAGTAACAGCATTAGTTTTTCTGTCAAACAAGGAATACGTGTATACAATTCATCTAAATGCAACATTACTACGATGAATGTGCCAAAAATCAATAATATTACAGCTAAATCAACAAAGGTAACCGGAATAATAACAAACGGTAATGTTGCAAAGATTAAAATAGGAACAAATTTTTATAAATGCTCAACAAATAAAAATTCATTTTCTTCGCCAAAACTTCCTGCTATAAAAAAAGGCACCACAGTATACTTATATGAGTACCCGGGTGCCGGTAATGCGGTAAGAATTTCAAAAAAGGTAAGCTAAAGCGACAAATATCAGTCTACTTAATTGTCTCAACCTTGATAGTGTTGGTATTGCCGGATGTGCCGTTCATAAGGCCTCCGGTAAGAACAACATTATCATTTTTTTGTAATCCCATAATCTCTTTTGCTTTCTGCTTAGCCATGTGGAACATAACTTCAATAGAGTCATATGTATCACATAAAACAGGTGTAACACCCCAACTAAGATTAAGCTTTCTCCATACCTTTTCAGAGTTGGTCATTCCAATTATATCTACAGGGCAACGGAATCGGCTGACCATTCTTGCAGTACGTCCGCTTAATGAATTAACTACAATAGCCTTTGCATTCAGATCGATTGCCATTGAACATGTAGAATGAGATATAGCGTCAATATTGTTCTTTATATCGAGTTCAATATTCTTAAATCTCTTTGAATAATGAATGTGATTTTCAGTATATGTTACTGTCTCGACCATGTATTTTACAGCCTCAACAGGATACTTGCCCGATGCAGTCTCTCCTGACAACATTACAGCAGATGTTCCGTCATAAACCGCATTTGCCACATCAGAAATCTCAGCTCTTGTAGCTCTAGGCTTTTCTATCATAGATTCTAGCATTTCTGTAGCAGTAATAACACGTGTTCCAAGCATACGGCATTTGTTAATCAGATATTTCTGAATAGAAGGAACCTCTATAGCAGGAATCTCCACACCAAGGTCACCTCTTGCAATCATGATTCCGTCTGCTATCTCACATATTTCCTCGATGTTGTCAACACCGGCTCTGTTCTCGATTTTAGCTATAATATCTATATCACTTCCACCGTTCTCATTAAGGAAATTACGAAGATCAACGACGTCCTGCTTAGTTGATACAAATGAAGCTGCAACATAATCAACATCATTTTGAATTCCAAACAAAAGATCTTCTTTATCCTGCTTACTTAAAAATTCCTGTTTAAGAACTTTGTTAGGGAAGTTCATGCTCTTCTGGTTAGAAAGCTCACCACCGACAATTACATCACATATAGCGTCCGTTGCGGTAAGTTCTCTTACTTCACATATTATAAGTCCGTTATTAACAAGAATTCTGTCTCCAATCGAAAGCTCTTCGATAAGATGAGTGTATGTAACCGATACTCTCTTCTCATCTCCTATAATATCCTCAGTTGTAAAGGCAAATGTATCACCATCATTAATAACAACTTTACCGTTTTTAAACGTCTTAATTCTGTACTCAGGTCCTTTTGTATCAAGCATAATTGCAATCGGAAGATTCAGATTGCTTCTTACTTTCTTGATTGATTCTATCTTTTTTCCCTGTTCCTCATGAGTTCCGTGGGAAAAGTTTAATCTGGCAACATTCATACCAGCTTTCATAAGTTTCTCAAGCACCTTTTCATCGGAACTTGCAGGTCCAATTGTACATATTACTTTTGTTTTTCTCATAATGTATCTCCTTGTGTTTTAATTTAACATTTACCCTTTGTTCCATTAAACAGTATAACAGCTTCCTTAAACTTTTCCATTCCCAATTTAACAATTTCACGCGGGCAGGCAACATTTATTCTTACAAATCCTTCTCCTGCCTTTCCAAACTGCCTTCCGTTAGATATATAAAGCCCGGTTGTCTGCCTTATATATTCACATAATCTGACACTGTCTGCACAGATATCCCTCACATCCATCCACATAAGATAGGTTGCATCACCTTTAATTACTTTTACTGATGGTATATTTTCCTTTACATAACTATCTACATATTCCTTATTATCAAAAATGTATCCGTTAAGCTCATCAAGCCACTGTGACGACTTCGTGTATGCGGCTATTGCCACTGTAGTTGCAAATGAATTAGGCTCTGCCACTTCATCCGTATTAAGTCCTCTCCATACTTTGTTGCGCAAAATCTCATCAGGCACACATACTGCTGCCGAATGAATACCTGCAACATTAAAAGCTTTGCTTGGACTCATACAAGTTACGCTTATCTTTGCCGCTGTATCACTGACTGATGCGAAAGGAACATATCTTTTTCCCGGAGCAACTATATCACAATGAACTTCATCGGATATTACCCTGACACCATATTTATCACAAAGATCTGCTACCTTTCTTAAAGTATCTGCATCCCATATTTTTCCCCCCGGATTTTGTGGATTGCAAAGAATCATAAGCGTTGTCTGCGGGTCTGATAAATCAGCCTCAAGCTGCTCAAAATCCATCCTTATTCCATACTCATCCACTATAAGAGGACTCTCAAGCGGGACCCGCCCGTTATTAACTATCGAATTAAAAAATATATTATAAACCGGAGTCTGAATCACAACTTTTTCAGCAGGTGTGGTAAGCTTTCTTACAAGACATGAAATTGCAGGCACAACACCTGTGGCAAATATAAGCCACTCCTTTTTCATATCAAATCCATGTCTTTTAGTCCACCAGCTTATATATGCCTCATACCACCCATCTGTAACATCGGCATAACCAAATATTCCATGGGCAACCCTTGCAGCAAGTGCCTCCCTGATTCCAGGAGCTGTCTGATAATCCATATCAGCTACCCACATTGGAAGTTCATCCTCACCTACATCCCATTTGTAGGAATCAGTGCCTCTTCTGTTAACAAGCTTATCAAAATCATATTTACCCATCTATCTCCCCCTCCCTTACATATATTTTTGTAAGTGTAGTATCTACCATATCTTTTTCCAATATCAGCTTACCGATACTGTCCGCCTTAATGGTTCCGCTGCAAGGATTCATCACGCTGTCAATCTTTGAAGTAATATCAGCCTCAACAGATGAATACTCAAACGCCAGCGTTGTATTGATAAGTTTGCAGTTTTCAAGCACAAGATTATCTATGTAGCACATTCCCTGCAAACTCTCTATTGTACAGTTAACAAGCTTTATATTCTTTGAATTCCATGCAAGATATTCTCCGGATATAAATGAATCATATATGGTTATATTCTCAGCATTCCAAAAGCAGTCTTTTGAGAGGAACTTGCTGTTGTACACCTCTACATTCTTTGCTCCGTCAAAACAATAATCTCCATAAAGGACAAGATTATATGCCACAACATTCTCACAGTTCATTCCAAAGTATGCGCCTTTTACCGTAACATCATTAAGTCTGACATTACTGCATTCCCACAGCGTCTCTTTGGCATCCGCAAATGAAACATTACTAAGTGACACTTCATTGCAACGACGAAACTCCTTTGGTGCTTCAATAAGACAATCTTTAAGACTTATATTATTCGTATACCACATACCGGCACGGGCATTTTCAAAAAATGAACAATCTGTAAGTTCAATGTTATTACTGTACCAGAAGGGATATTTCCATCTGAACAGGCAATTGTCAGCCTTGATATTGTTACTGTGCTTAAGAGGAGATTCACCATCATCAAACACAGTATTTGTTATATGCAGATCATGCCCCTTAAAAAGAGCTCTTTCTCCTGTTAGAAACTCCTGATTAATAACTGTTAATTCACTATTCATAATGAACCTCCTGACCATAATAACTGTTGCAAACAGCCTTACAAAAAAACGCTGATGCATTATTTTCATAAGGCTGAAAGCAGATATGCAACCGGAATTCCGGTAAGCATAAGATTATTAAATTATAACATATGAGCTCTTATTTCATCATCTGACATAGCTGTAAGATATGCAGGTGCTATATCAAATACAGTCTTACATCCTGTAACTCCTTCACTATGAAGTCTTGCTATTGCTCTTGCATAAGCAACAAGTACAGATGCTGTAAATTCAGGATTAGAATCAAGCTTGATACTGTATTCTATGATATGCTTATTCTCTTTGTTCCATCCTGTAACACCGCTTCTGAATACAAAACCGCCATGAGGAATTCCACTATGGTTAGCTTCAAATTCCTCCTCTGAAATAAAATGAACTGTTGTATCATAATCAGCAAAATAGTTAGGCATATTAACTATCTCTTCTCTAATCTTATCAAGGTCAGCACCTTCCTTAGGAACTACGAAACACTCTCTTGTGTGCTTCTGTCTTGTTGTAAGTTCTGGATTATCTCCATTACGAACAGCTTCAAGTGCACTGTCAACAGGAATTGTGTACTGCTTTCCGTTCTTAACGCCCTCAACACGTCTGATTGCATCTGAATGTCCCTGACTTACACCTTTTCCCCAGAATGTATAATCATTTCCTTCAGGGAGGATTGCATTGGCATACAATCTGTTAAGTGAGAACATTCCAGGATCCCATCCGCACGAAATCAGTGCTGTATGTCCGCTCTCCTTTGCAGCCTTATCAACATTAGCAAAATGCTCAGGAATTCTTGCATGTGTATCAAAACTGTCTATTACATTGAAATACTTAGCATATTCCGGTGTCTGCTTTGGTAAGTCAGTAGCACTTCCTCCGCAGATAACAAGTACATCTATATCATCTTTATGTGCAACGATGTCATCAACACTGTATACATTAACACCCTCTGTCTTAATCTTGACATCTGCAGGGTTTCTTCTTGTAAATACTGCTGCAAGTTCCATATCATCATTCTGTCTGATTGCACATTCAACACCTTTAGCAAGGTTACCATATCCTAAAATTCCGATTTTCATTTTTATATCGTCCTTTCCAAAATAATTCGTACTGTTCAATTATATTAAAGTTAAAATAATTATTCAAGCTAATTAGCCTTATTAGTTCTTTTTCGCACAAAACCAATATTTCCTTTGGGGCATGTATTAATACATCTTGCACATCCAATACACTCACCATCAGCAAAATGATTTTCTGATAATTTAATTCCTACCGGGCAGTTATTTTTACATGCTTTGCAGCCTTTAATACATGCGTTATTATCTCTATTAAATATAAGCATAAATGCATTAGGCAAAAGTGAAAAAATTGCTCCAAGCGGACATATAAACTGACAAAAGAATCTTTCTTTAACAGCCATTCCGATTACTATAAAAATCAGTATTACAATCGCTGCTTTGTAGCTTAAAAACATTTTATTTCTGACTGTTATAAGCGAAAATACTGTCCACGGGCTGTATTTTGTTACAAGCTCTCCCTTGCCGCCATAACACAACAACACAACTGACACAAGAACAATATACTTAAACATCTGCATTATTCTTAATGCTTTATCAGGTATTTTAAACATTCTCTTCTTCATCTTTTTATGAATATAGGAAGATATAAAAAATACAAAATCGCCAAACGCACCAAATGCACATGCCCATCCACAGAATATCCTTCCAAATGTAATTGTAACAGCACAAAGAATTATAAATGCAATCACAAACTCACCCATATGCAACACTTTGCCATCCTTCATGCATGTTATTACTTCTTTAACTGCACCAAATGCCTGTGAAAACAGTGCCGGAAAAATCACAAAAAATATTATCTGAACTACAATACGTACATACTTAAGTATCTGTGCTTTTTTCTTTTTGTTTGTATTTGAAAGAATTGTTTTAAAAGGATTATTCATCTGACGCCTCCTTAATTGCATTTTCAAGGCCTTCAATAATGCCATTAGAAGAAAGCGTTGCTCCCGATACTGCATCAACCTTCACTGTCTGTTTTGCAACTACATCATCAAGAATAGCACTTGCAGCATCAATATAAGATGGTGTCTCATTATCCGCACTTACTATTGCTGCATCAGTAATAAAATCATTTTCAATAGTTACCTGTACAACAATGTCACCACCAAATCCTTTTCCGGTTCCTTCAAATACTCCATTCTTGTAAATACTGCTTTTTGATACCTGTGTATTTTTATTACTTTCAATCCACTCCTGTCTTGCCTTGGCATTTTCTTCTTCATTTGCCTTTATTTCATTATCCCTTTTAACTGCATAATACTGGTATCCCATAATGATACCTGCAATCAGAATGCAGTTAATACTCTTTATCCAAAAAACTTTCATTATCTTCTACCTGCTCATCCTTCTCATCTTCTTTACACGGCTCTTCCTCTTCACATATCCCTTTCTCTTTATCTGCTGCCTGTACAAGTGCCTCCTCAAAAAGCTGTTTAAATGCTTTAGAGGAACAGGTACATGAAGAAACCATGTCAACATCATTTGACTGTTTCATTAATATCTGCTCATTGATTCCTTTTTCAGTTACTGTACCGTACAAAGCTTCCTCGCAATAAGCTATATTACTTTCATCCGATAATTCCATATTGCTTATATTAACAAATCTGCCTTCCAAAAATGTTACCTGTGCAGTCAGATTATATGCTTCAAAATCCTCCCATTCATCCGGATAAACAATGACGCTGACCTGATATACTCCATCCTGAATATTATCTATCTTCGTTATATCCGTTACATCATCATTTTGTTTGTCATCTGTTTTTTCCTTTTCATCAGGATTATCTGATTCTTTATGGTCATCTTTTTTGTCATCTTTATCTTCTTCATAAGATATATCATCATCTACTGATACTTTATCTTCTCCAATTGCCATATTATAAGCTAAGATATAAAGTCTTCTTAATGCTTTTGAAGAACAAGTTGCTCTTGTAACCGCACTTATGTCCTGTGCCGACTGCTTTTTAATTAACTGGGATATTACACCTTCCTGCTTTGTAGTACCATTAGCAGCTTTAGTATAGAAACTTTTATTACTCTCATCTGATGCCGTAAAACCATATATACTTTTTAGCTTTCCATTCTCAAAAACAACCTTGGCTCCAAAAGTATAACTGCCAAATTCTTTTTTTTCATCCGGTTCACAAATGGTAGTTACATAATAAGTTCCATCTTTGACAGTTCCCTTTTCTATCTTTTCATCAGAGTTTATTACATTTTCTTTTTCTTCTTTGTCTTCTTTTTTGTCCGTATTATTTTTTTGTTTTACCTTATCGACTTGTTGTCTGTTTCCTGTCGCACTATAAGCTTTATTACAGGCATCCACAAAAGCCTCCAAAATAGCATTTGAAGAATACGTTGCTCCTGACACAGTATCAGCATTAACATCATCTTTGAGTATTCTTTTTACCATCTGCCTGTATGCTTTTATCCAGTATTCTTCATTTGCTTTGTCTGTATTACCTGATATGTTAAGCCCATATACAGCCTTTACTTTGCCATCCTTAAATTTCACCTTCAAGCTTACCGTATAGTCAAACATCTCGCACACAGCACTTCCTTCATATACGCCGTCTTGCACTTTTTTACCAGAATCCTTCCTGATTATTTGTATATGATTTGTTTTAGAAGCTGATTGCCTGTTAACTTTTTTGTTCTTTCTATCTACATTGGTTTTATTGATCCTGACAACCATTTTCCCTGGATCTTTGTAAGCCTTTTTTAATGCATCTGCCACGGCTTCCTTTATTCCTATACTTGAAAATGTTGCTCCTGATACATTATCTACCAAAAGAGTCTGTTTTTTTACTATATAACCAACAACAGCTTTTGCACTTTCAAAAAAAGATGGGGTCTCCCCATCATGCTCTGTAATTTCAATATTATTAATCATTCCATCTAAAACAGTTACTCTGACTTTAATTTCTCCACCAAAACCTTCTGCGCTTCCTTCATATACACCATCTACAAGAAGCTTTTGTCCTGTTTCATTTTGAATACTTAATTGTCTTGCAACAACGTCTTTTTCTGCCTTCTCATTTAATGAGGTTACTTCACCTTCACTTTTATTCTTCTTGTGTGTTGATTTCTTTTTATCACCGGCATTATCAATTTTATTCCCACTATCTTTATCTTCATCTGCTTTCACAACAGGTGCAACAAACGGACTAAGCTTTGGGCTGTTCATCCTGATGCCTGCAAATGCTAAAGCGCATATAATGAATGCCGGTAGTAATAATGCCGCTTCCTTCGTCTTATCAATAAAAATATTTCTTATCTTTTTCATTCAATTACCTCATACTCGTATTCACTGCTAAACGAATCTTTTAAGCCATCTGTTATATAAATATCCCCTTCATCTGTCACAAGCACCATTTCAAAATCATATTCTGATTGTTTCCAAAGCTTAACTGCTTCTTCTTTACCCATGACAAAAAGCGTTGTTGACAAACCATCTGCATACATTCCGTCATCTGATACAATCGTCACACTGCTAAGCCCCGATTTAGCCGGATATCCTGTCTTCGGATCAATGATATGATGATATACTTCTCCGTCCTCTTCAAAAAAACGTTCATAACCTCCGGATGTAATGACAGCTTTATCTTCTACCTGAATAACTCCGATATAATCAGCTGTATCCTTTGGATTTTCTATTGCAATTTTCCAAAGTGAGTCATCATACTTTTTCCCGTAAGCCTGAATGTTTCCTCCTAGAGAAACCAGCCCGCAATCGATGCCGTTATTCTCATATATCTGCATTATTCTCTGTGAGGTGTAACCTTTTGCAATTGCACCTAAATCTATCTGCATTCCATTAGGGAGGGACACAAAGCCTGACTCTTTATCAAATTCAATCTTTCCTGCATCAACATTTTTTAAAAGTGTGCTTAATTCATCCTTACTTGGAACTTTATATGAACCTGTTGTAAATCCCCACTTTACCATAAGCGGATATATGGTTATGTCATAAGCACCGGCTGATTTTTCATATAAATCCAATGAAGCTTCTATCAGTTTCTTTGTATCATCTGATACAATTTCACTTCCGCTTTCATTAAGTATATACACTTCACTGTCTTCATTTGATACGCTTAAAAGTTCATCGATTCTGTTGATTTCATCTATAGCTTCATCAACAGCCGTTTCGCATCCTTTTCCGTAAGCTGTAACTGTCATATAAGTATCCATCGCAAAAACATCGCGGCTTGCGCTTTCTGTTTCATCATTGGAATTATTACCGAATGCGTTATTAATTCCATTATTGTTATTATTACATCCATTCAGACAGCAACATACCGATAAACCGGTTACTATAATCGCTATCCTCTTTACAATACTTTTCTTCATTAAAGCTCAACCTTTTCTAAATGTTTTAAAATTCCTGCTGACAGCATGCCTACCAGTGCTCCTGCTACAATACCACTTATCCAAAGAACAAATACGTAATATAATACAGCTGTTGTTTTCATAACTATCATAGCTACAATAATCTGTCCAACATTGTGCATTATCCCTCCAGCCACACTGACGGTTACCTTAGAAAATCTTTTTCCTCTTTTCATAAGAATCATAACGGCTGCACTAAGAAGTCCGCCGGCCAGACTGTAAATAAAAGAAAACATATTTCCAAATGTCATTCCAACAAGTAATATTCTAAGCACGTTTATAACAACCGCTTCTTTTTCATTAATTTTGTAAAGGGCTATAAGTACAACAAGATTTGTAAGTCCAAGTTTCATTCCGGGAGCAATGGATACAAATACAAACTGGCTCTCTATCCATGACAAAACAAAAGCAAGGGCAATAAGCATTCCTCTTGCTGCAAGTTTTCGGGATTTATTTTGCAACTGCATCTACATCCTCCTGTTCATCACTTTCACCTTTATCATCCGTAATCTCAACAACCACTTTATTAGGCAGACATATGATACTTTGTGAACGCCTGTGAATTCTGCCTTGCTTTATGCACAATCCATCAGGACATGAAGCTTCAAGAATATACGCCTGTTCATCCTCTATGACCAACGTATTATATCCTTCGTTACTTCCTTTGATTGTATACTCCCCATCCACTTCAAGCGGATAAGTTGCAACAATCTTTCCATCCACCCTGACTTGAACATATTTACCTGTTTTGTACATAAACCTTGACAATACAAACAGGACCACACAGACAGCCATGATTACTATCCAGAAAATAATCTCATAGCTGTTTTTTTTCGAATTATTAACATCTTGTCTGATATGGTCCTGTTTTTTCATGAATTTTAAAATCCTTTTTATTTTGTCTTAATTTTTCCTGTCTTGAAAGCACTGTAAAGTGTCGCACCTGCCACCTTTTTATATGCACGTACTCTTACATAATACACTCTTTTCGAAGCAAGATTTGAAAGGATTAAAGAAGCTTTTGATGATTTTTTGGTCTTTGCCCCTTTAAAATCTGCTCTTGTGGAATACTGTATTTCATATCCTACTAAAGCTTTATTTGCAGTCCATGATAAATTAATTTTATTCTTTGAACTCTTTAAATTCAATTTAGAAATATTACCTGGTTTAACCACAATAGTAACTTTTGCTACAGCTGCCCCATAATTCTTACCTGCTGCAGCTTTTATAGTTATTGTAGTCTTTCCAACTGCATTCTTAACTAAAGTAACTTTTCCCTTTGAGTCAACAGTTACAAGTTTCTTGTTACTAGATACGTAAGTCACTTTTCCGTCACCGGTTGTAACAGCTTTAAGGTTAAATGATTTTGCATTCTGTGTAAGAGTATAACTCTTCTTAACAGTAAGTTTAGTTGCTTTTTTAGCAATTGTAAATGTTTTTGTAATGCTACCTTTATAGTTACCCTTACCGGTAATTTTAACTGTTGCTTTTCCTGCATTTTTGTTATTGCTGTAACTTACAGTATAATCTTTTCCTTTAGTAAGACCTTGTATATTAACCGTAGGAGTATATGCTTTACCACTGTATGTGTATGATGTTTTAGCAAGAGTTGCTTTATATACTGTAATATCTGCAGGATTAATCTTAAAGTCTAATGTCTTGCTAACAGCATATCCTGCCTTATCAGATACTGTCACAACAACCTGTGCATCACCTGCATTAGTGTTATTTTTATAATCATATTTTACATCATATAACTCACTGTCTACATCTTCAAGACCCGTTACGTTTACCTGAGGTTTTACCTCAGTGCCATCATACGTAAATGATGTTGCACTCAGCGAAGCATCAAATCCATAAACAGTTCCTTTAAGCTTAACATCCGCATAGTTATCACTCTTAATTGTTATAGAATATTCCTTGCCTGACTCTAACAGGTTTTCACTTGTTATTTCAACAGCATCTTTATCAAGTTCTACATCCTGTACATAATAAATGGAACTTCTTCCTTCTCTTCTAAACAAACTAAATCTTGGATTTTTTATATCTGAAGGAAGAGTTGATAAATCAATACTTACACTCTTTAAATCAGACGAAAATACTGCCGTCACTTTATCCTTATCCACCTGAGGACAAATATATACCGGTTCATTAAGCTGATATTCATACGCCTCGTTCTGATTAATAAATGTAATTTTGCTTATCTGTTTTCCTATAAAATTCTTTCCTGCAGCACTATCAGCATCAAAAGCGATTCCACCCGGATTAACCCATATTTCTCTTAGGTGTCTCATTCCGACTTTAGTTCCATCTGTGGATTCAAGAATTATTCCCTCGATATCGTTACCGATTTTTGCTCCATTTTCAACAGTATTACCTCTTGACTTAATAAAGTTTGTCGAAGTTTCGGTAATATTAATCTCATAATCTCCCCAATTTGAAGATGTGTTAAGAGTAGCTGTTGCATCGGTTATCTGATTAACGACATTAAGTTTTAAACCGCTGTAATTACCATCACTGTTAAGTGTTTTAGTCTGTGCTACCTCCTTTGTAGTGTCATCATTAAGAGTAATACCTGCCGCCTTTGCATACACTCCACTCTCAGGAAGATTGCCTGCTTCACTTAAAATCTTTGCTTCGATATAAGTTTTTGCATTAACACTTACATTAACATTTTTAACTCCCAAAATACTGTAGCCCTGTTCAGTTACTGCAGTTGAATCCTCATTTGGGAAAATATTATTCTTTCTTGTTGTTGCAGAAGTTATTGCATCATACTCACTAACAGATGTATTGTCCGCATAATAGTCGGTATATGAAAATGTTGCTGTTCCAAAATACGTTGCTCCTGAAACATCCTCGTTAACATAATAATATACTTTACTACCGTCTATAGAAGACATATTATTCTTAGAAAATGTTTCCTCTCCAATAACCACTTCGCCGTTATCATCAAAAGCTTCTTCAGTCGCATAATAAACATTTATTCCTGCAATCTGAAAGCTTCCACTTAACTTGTCCTGTTGTATTGTATAAATCTCTGCATCATTGCCTAGATCCGCCCATGCAGGAACAGAACTAAATGCAGTACATGCCGCTATTGCAGCTGCTAAAAATCTTTTTCTCATTCTAACTTATCACCTTTCTTTATATTTTAGTAATATATATCTAACGCGCGTTCGTTATAACTAACCAATGGTATTATAACAACCCCTCATAATTATTTCAATAGCATTTTACTAAATTACTCTCTCCTCGTTTTTTTTATATCCCAAAGTTAAATTTTATAGTACTTAATAACAAACATACACCCTTTGTCAAGTGTATTAACATCAATTGTGCCGTTACTCTTCTCAATAATGGTTTTAGAAAGCGCCAATCCTATTCCAATGCTGTCTGCAGATGAATTCTTTCCTCTGTAGAATCTTTCAAATACATGATCCACTTCTTCTTTACTCATACCCATGCCGTAATCACGAATTTTTATCTGTGAATAGACATTATTACTGTCAATGCTTATATCTATACTGCTGTCGTTATCGGAGTGCTCCACACAGTTTTTTATTATGTTAGTAAGAGCTTCTACCTGCCACATGTAATCACAACTAATCTTAACATCTTCCTCATACTGTCTGTGTATTTCAATATTCTTAATGTCACATAGCACAGACACGTTGTTAATCGCTTCATTTGCAATGTCAGCAAGCCCACACTCTTTATTCATGAAATCCACCGTATTAGCATCGAATTTTGAAAGTTTTAAAAGTACTTGCACAAGCGAATTAATGTTAGCAGCCTGTTTTTTTATATCACGCAAGAAATCTTCTCTTATATCAGCTTCCATGTCAGGGTCATCAATTATGTTTTCAAGCATAATAATAATTGATGTAAGCGGTGTTTTTATCTGATGTGAAATATCCTCTATCGATTTTTTAAGTTCAACTTTATCATTGACCGAATTATCAGCTATTTCCCTAAGCATTACTGTCGTCTTATACACCTCTGTTTTTAGAATCGACAATTCATCTTCGGACATATCATCAATTTTAAGGTCATAATTCTTACGGTTAATCTCACCAATGTACTTGGTTATAAGTCTTATCTGTCTGCTTTTTTTCAAATCATACATAAACAGTACAATGATAAATGACAGATAAATAATCAACAAAATACTTGTATTTAAAATGAGAAATTTCTTGTGGTTGATTACATTTTTTGTAACTATATCATCTTTTTCAAGGTCAAAACCATATTCTCTTAAAACATTGTCTGTGACATTATCACTACTGTTGATTGTAGCTACAATTTCCGTCTTAGTTATGTCAGGATATTTTTCTGTTATCAACTGCACAATTGCGTTGATTCTTTCATTATAATTTTTCGTATATGACCTGTATTCCCTGACATTGATAAAAACAAATAATACCATCGACAGCAATCCGATTGTAATAGCAGTAAGAAGAAGTTTTTTTAAATCCGTTCTATATTTCATCTATTCTGTAACCCATTCCTTTTACAGTAGTTATAATATCCGAGTTCAGTTTCTCGCGAATTCTTTTCATATATACTGTAACCGTATGGTCATCAACATCATTACCGGTCCACTCCCATATCTTATCTAGCATGCGCGAACGCGTTACCACAGTTCCTAAATTCATAAAAAGCAGTGAAAGGAGCTTAAGTTCAAGACTTGTAAGCTCCAATGTTTCACCTTTATTCATAACAGTCATGCTGTCTGTATTAAATGAAATATCACCCACGGATATAATGTTTTGCTTCCTTTTTTTGATGGAAGCCTTCTTGATTCTGGCCAAAAGTTCCTTTGTGTAGAATGGTTTGGTTATGTAATCATCCGCCCCAAAGTCAAGACCTTTTACAATGGATTCCTCATCATCTTTAGCAGTCAAAAAGATTGTAGGAATATTTTTTTCCATTATTGTCTTTTCATACAACTCAAATCCGTTACCGTCAGGCAGCGTTACATCGAGAATGATGAGGTCTATATCATCATTCTCATTAATGCACACTGTTGCATCATTTACACAATTACAACATTTAAATCCATATTGTTCTTTTTCCAAAGAGTACTTAAGACCCTTTACAATCGCTTCATTATCTTCCACAAGTAAAATATTCATTTTCGTATTTCCTGTTAATCTTATTTATTTATACCGGGCAGATATTCTTATATATTTTCATTTCTGATTGTCTCAATCGTATTGCACTTGTTAATCTTATTCATTGAATACTTCATAAGAGCCATAATAAGAGTAATTACTGCAAGTACTGATATTACAATTGCCATATAAGGTGGTTTGAAAGGCAAACCTTCTACCATTTTGGTATGCATAAAATATGATAACACGATTCCGATTGGAATTCCAAATATTAATGAACGGAATCCTATAAAAATACTCTCAAGCGCCATCATTTTACTAAATTCTTTGTTAGTCATTCCGATAGATCTTAGCATTGCAAACTCTCTTTTTCTAAGTTCCACGCTTGCTGTTATTGTATTGAAGATATTTGTGACACCTATAAGTGATATTACAGTTATAAATCCATACATGAATATTGCAATAAGTGCTAAAATCTTTCTTTCTTTTCTGGCTTCCTCAGCATTATTCTGTATACGAATATCCAGATCATCTGTTGCTGACTCAATAGCATCCTGAAGTTTATCCGGATTCTCTGCCTCATAATAAATTCTTAAATTGCTGCCATACTCCATACCCTTTTCATACTTTTCATCTGAGTTTGCAATTCGGTATTCATCACTTACAACTATAAAAGGCTCATAATAATATTCCATTCCCATTGGAGTAGTCTCAGTTACCTTTGCAACTTCAATTTTTCTGCTCTCATCATCACCATGCTTACCCTCAATAGTATCTCCCTTTTCATATTCAAAGAATTTAATTTTCTTACTCTCATAAGAGCCCTCTTTATATTCACCCTTCTTATTCTTCTCCACACAAAAAGTTGATAATGTATCAATAAGAATAGCTTTATCCTTTACATCATCGTATTTGAGTCCAAGTTCATCAAGGTAATGCTTGTACTCTTTTTCTCCCACCGATACAACACTCACATATATTGTATTATTTTCATCATTCTCATAACCCATTACTTTTTCATTTTTAAACTGTTTACTTCCATAATCTTTTGATACTTCAAAATAATCAAAACTATTTACAATTGAATATCTTTTAACCTCATCATTATTAACAGTTTCTAAAACCCGGTTGTAAGCTTCCTTATCCCCGCTTACATCTGCCTGGACACTTACGTCATAATCCTGAACGGTAATCATTGAATTAACAGAATCAAATGCAAGATTTATAAATTCTGATACTGCAATAAATACTGCAACTGATACAATAATTGATATAATGGTTGTTCTATATTTTTTGTTATTTCTCTTAATATTCTTATGCGAAATATCTCCGCCTATTCCAAAGATTTTTGTAATAATCTTAGGGCTCTTATATCTGTTTTTTCTAACCTTAATTCGTGCTGAGTTTCTGACAAGTTCAATAGGTGAAACTCTTGATGCCTTTATTGCTCCGAATATTGCTGATAAATATATTGTTACAACTCCAAGAAGTATGGATACGATTAATCCAATCCATGAGAACTTCAAGCAAAAGACTAATCCTGCTTCAAACGAACTTGCTACAAGTAAATTACATAACTTTATCAGAATAAATGATGCTAACATTCCAATTGCAAGTCCTGTAGGTATTCCTACTTTAGCAAGTTCAAATGCCTCACATAAAACTGTTTTTCTGATCTGCTTTTTGGTTGCTCCGACACTTCTAAGCATTCCATACTGCTTTACCTTCTCTGTTACTGAGATATCAAAGCTGTTTTTAATACAAAATACTGATGTGATTATAATGATAATAAGAACAACTCCAACTACATACTGCATGTCAGAACCACCAAGAGAAAGGGGATCTGTTTCAAGCTGAACGAGGTAATTATTATAGTCCACACAGTATTTTGCCTTTTCAACTTCTGCCATTATTTTGCTATAATCATAATTACTAACATTATCCTGATCATCAAATAAACTCTTGTACATATCAGCGTCTACACCGATGATATCAGCTACATCTTTGTAGATATTTTCAAGCTCATCCTTATTAAAACGTGCATATACGTTAACTTTTCCTGATGCATCATCTGCATTACATGTAATCATTGTATATCCCGGTGCATCGTATGGTTCAATATTATATGCAGGTCTTTCAACTATACCAACAACTGTGTATGTCTTAGACTTTGTATCTGTTATTTCTTCTTTTTCCTCTGTTTTTTCTGTTGCTTTTTTTGCTTCTTCGCTTTCTTCTTTTGAATCTGTTTTATCATCTTCTTCATCGTTACAGATTAATGGATTTGTCTGAGCAAGTTCACTTCCTTCACTAACTCTTTTTCCTACCTCAAAAGTTACAGTATCTCCGACTTTATATTCTATTCTTCCGTTGGTTTTAAGATGCGTTGGAATTACAATCTCAGAATCATTTTCAGGTAATCTTCCTGACACAAGACGAACTGACAAATTCTCCATAGATTCTTTGTTCATTGATGCAATGAACGCATAAGGTTTGTACTCATTTTTACATCCATCCAGCTTTGCATAACCAACAGCTTCTGTATAAAATACCTTATCTATATTCTTATTCTGTTCAAATACATCCATATCTTTTGCATCTACATCATAGAATACCGCATGAAAATCTCCGGCATCATGTTTCTGATAATTAATAATCGACTCTATAAGACTAGCATACATTGTTGAAACTGTCATAAGAAGCGCTACCGCAAGTGATATTCCAACAATAGTTACTATCGTTCTTTTTTTATTAAGCTTTAAATTTTTTCTTGTAAGCTTTTTTAAAATATTCATTGTTCTGTCTGCCTCCATAATAATCTATATTAAATATTCTTCATTTCTACTGTGCTATTCTTCCGTCTTCGATTTTTATTATTCTGTCAGCAATTTTAGCAATCTCCATGTTGTGTGTAATCATAATGATTGTCTGGTTATAATCTCTGTTTGACTTTTTAAGGAGTGCCACTATCTCATCACTTGATTTCGAATCAAGATTACCGGTTGGCTCATCTGCGAGAACAATCGCAGGATTTGTTATAAGTGCACGTCCGATACTTGTTCGCTGCTGCTGTCCTCCTGAAAGCTCATTAGGAAGATGTTTTCTTCTCTCTGTAAGTCCAAGAACCTCAATCATTTCATCAAGCACCTTGCTATCAACTTTTCTGTTATCAAGCGATAAAGGAAGTGTTATGTTCTCTTCGATATTAAGTATCGGAATCAGATTGTAGAACTGATAAATAAGTCCAATCTGTCTTCTTCTGAATATTGCAAGCTTATCATCATCAAAATCAAAAATGTCTTTTCCGTCTATAAATACTTTTCCGCTTGTTGGTCTGTCAACACCGCCAAGCAAATGAAGCAGTGTGGATTTACCTGATCCTGATGCACCAACTATCGCTACAAACTCTCCTTTTTCAACACTGAATGATACGTTATCAAGTGCAACAACCTGTGTAGAATCTTTTCCATAAATCTTTGTGAGATTTTCAACCTTTAAAATTTCCATTTTTTCATGCTCCTTTTTTTCATGTTATTATTAACTGCTTTTATAAGCTGTTTTTCATAGATTTTTTATTTTATGTGCACATTATAAAACCCCAAAGTTACATCAAAGTTACTTTGGGGTAATTTTTTTAAAAAAATTTTTTATTTAATTTTTCAATCAATGTAACATCTGCCGGCAGCCAGTTCACATCTCTTAGCTCAAAACTTCTAAGCCATCTGGCAGCACTTGCCTCTTTTAAAACTATCTCGCCACATTTTACATTGCAATAGAAGCAGTCCATCGACAAATGAAACTCCGGATAATCATACTCAAGTGTATCTATATAGTCACCAACCTCTATGTCAACATCAAGCTCTTCCTTTATCTCTCTTGCAAGTGCCTTCCTTGGCGTCTCACCCGTCTCAATCTTTCCTCCCGGGAACTCCCACATTCCTTTAAACTCACCATAGCCTCGCTCAGTTGCAAAGATAATGTCATTACCATCTTCATCTTTTGCAACTATTACAGCCGCAACGACTCGCACAATTTTGATAAGTTCACCGGCATCATTAATACCAACCATCCTGCCCGTATCAAGTTTCATTTTTGAAATGGTGTTCTCTGAAACTTCCATACGCTTTATATCCAGCGGGTTTTGATTTTCATTATTTTGATTATCTTCATTTTCATTATTAACATTTGTTTTGGAATCAATTTTTCTCAGATACAAGTATGCGTGAGCACCGTCTGCTGCCGGCTCCTCACACCCGTAATCCGCTTCTGTTATATTTGTAATTAAGTATCTTTCCATGGTTGCTCCTGTACTAACTGTTTTGTTGTCCGTTTTTTACATTTAAATCATTTAATGTTCACATTAACTGACCTTATATCAATACTTTGTTGCTGCGCTACATTTTATGGTCTTGGTTACGTGCATGGACAGCACGATTCCAAGGCAAAAAAATAGTAACCGCCCAAGCCTGAGAAACTAAACGCGGTTACTACAACCTAATTGTAAATCAGGTGAAACCGTCATCGGTAGCACCCTTTGTTATCATTATAATATCATCTATTTAACATTATGTCAAAATATATTCTTTCCATGGTTGCTCCTGTCTATCACCCTATAATATACTCATATATATCTTCCCTGATTGGTTCATCAAGTATCCATTCGATTTCCACTGCTGTCTTGTTCGTGTTAGGCATGGTAAATTCCTTTGCTCTCCCACTTGCTACCATGTGTCCAAGATAATAAAACTCCTTGGAAATCTTATCATCTTTATTTTTTCGCACAAACAATTCCACCGTTATTCCTCTTTCTTTTGCATTAAGAAAATTCATAACGTCTTCCGATTGAATGCTTCTACCGGATTTTGAAATCGCTATAAGAGTCCTGTCGCTTGTAAAATGATCTTCGTATTTTATTGTATCACTTATATCATCTGATTTATCATAATTGATGAACACAGGAAAGGTTTTTGTCTTCTTATCATACTTGTAACCACCAATATTTAATGGTACTTCATTATTCTCCCAATTAAGAAGCCTGCATACATCTTCATAAGTATATTTCTGATACAACACCATATCCGTCTGTTTGTAACAATTGCTGTAATCTCTATGATATCTGCTTATTCCGAATTCAATAAGTTCTTTAATGATATTATAAAAATCCCTGTCAGATAACATATTAATAAATTCATCCGTCGGTCTAAAATCATTATCATCATCTTCAATAAACACACACTGAGAATATGTTTTTTTCCCTGAGCCTGCTGGAAACTGATTAGTCATAATATTAACGATATTATCGCGTTGCGCAGCAGTAATGGTCTTGTTGTAATCTTTAAGGTCATCTGATAATCCTTCAAACAAACCAACATTTTGCATCCTGTCAGCATAACCAAGAATTCTCTTAAAAAGTTTTAGCTCCTGAATTCTCTTACCGGTTGCAAATTTTTTAGAAATAAATTCGATTATCTTTTCCTTGTCCTCAGACAGTCGTATGGTGTATTCCTTCTCATGTTTTACAAGGAATTTATAATATGAACCAAGGCTGCTGTTATCAAAGATTCTGACAACATCCATCTCTCCATATTCATCAAAATCCTTTAGCGCAGGTATTCTGCCAAGTTTATTTTTCAGATTCTGATAATTTTCTTTGATTAACTTTATGTCGCTGAAATTTGCATTGTCTACGGAAGCAAAAATTCTTTTTCTGCTTATTTCATCAAAATGAACTGTAGACGCTCCGGGAATCACTCGTCCGCCTTCTAATATATATCTTCGGATATTGTCTTTATTGTAGGTCCTGTCACCAGACAGTGCTATCGGAATCATAAAATTGTTATTGTAATTACCTATGAAATCAAGAATAACAACATACTCTTTTCCCGCAGCCTTACGAAGCCCTCTTCCAAGCTGCTGAATAAATACAATTGGAGACTGGGTCGGACGAAGCATAATAACCTGATTAACCTCAACTATATCAACACCTTCGTTAAGAATTTCAACAGAGAAAATATAATCTAAAGGTGTACAGTCTCCCGATGCATCTTCCTCATTCATTGCCAGCCTTTCAAAAGCATTTTGCCGTTCAAACTCTGATGCACTTCCATTAAGCGCTATCGTCCTGAAAGGCTTACCTGTTTCTTTGTTAATCGTTTTATTAAACTTATTAGATAACTCCTCAGATTCTTTGATATTACTGCAAAAAATAAGTCCTTTTACTCGCTCTCCGCTGTAACCATAATAAGCAGCCTGCGTTATGATATGTTTCACCCTCTCATCGCCAGTAAGCATATCAAAGCTTCTGCCTTCCTCGTCATCTCCAACAATTGATATATCGGTAACGCCAAAATAATGAAAAGGACAAAGCAGATCTTCTTCCATCGCCTGCTGCAGACGTATTTCATATGCTATCTGATAATTAAACAATTCATAGATATTTCTTCCCTCAATGTTATCATCTCTTTTATCAGGCGTAGCAGTCATTCCAAGCCATAACTTTGGTTTAAAATGTTTCATAACTTTCTGATAAGTATCTGCAGATACATGGTGTGCTTCATCCAAAACTATCGCATCAAAAGCATCCGGATCAAATCTCATAAGATGCTCATCTTTGTTAAGAGTCTGAACCGTTGCAAATATGTAATCCGCATCGTATTCATGATGTCCTGCACCAACAAGTCCCATAGATACCGTCTTGGAAAACACCCTCTCATAAGACCTTTTTGTCTGTCTTGCAAGCTGCCCCCTGTGAACAATAAAAAGAACTCTTTTAAATCCAAGCTCACGCATGGCAAATGCGGAAGCATAGGTTTTACCGGTACCCGTAGCCGATATAAGCAGTGCTCTGTCCTCGCCCTTTTCTATTATCTTTCTTAGGTTTGTTATTAACCCCACCTGCATTTTATTAGGCTTTAACTTGTATTTTTCAACAGAGACTACATTCTCTGATTTTGCGATTTCCCGCTGATGTTTTATAACCCTGTATTCTTCGTTGTATTTATCAAAAAACTCATCGTACGTGTATGTATCTTTTGAGTTCCATAACTCATTATATTCCTTAATTATCTGCTCGGTCATTTCCCCCTGAAACGTGGATACAATCTTTGTGTTCCACTCTCTGTTCACCGTTAAAGCAGAACTGGTCATGTTCGAACTTCCGATAATAATTCTGTATGTCTCATTCTTTCTGAAAATATAACCTTTGGTATGAAAGCCGGCTTTCCCGTTACCTGCATCATACATTTTCAATGTAATATTTTTCAACTCATTAAGCTTGCTAAGCGCTTTGGGTTCACTGAAAAAAAGATAGTTGGTTGTAAGAATTTCACCCTTGATATTCTTCTTCTCAAGTTCCTTTAACGTAGAAAGCAGAGGCGTCACACCACTCATGGTTATAAATGCAACACTTATCTGAAACTTCTCACACCTTAACAATTCTTCCTCAATAGTTGATAAAACCTTTCTTCCCTCACTTGGACAATTAGACACAAATGCCGGTCTGTACGCGAGATTAGAAGAAAAAGTTTTATCAATATATGCTGTTTCCAAACCGTCTCTTATATTTTGTAGAGAATTATTTTTCATATCATTAGTCACCTACTGCCTGTCGTAATAATCTTTTCCCGCATCCGGAAGGAAATACAACTTTTCTAAAAAAATAGAGCGATGTATGAAAATCACACATCGCTCTTGCAAAACGTTTCCGTTTTTTCGTGTACACTTATATTACTCCTCTAAAAACCAAAAGTCAATTACTTTCTCAATAAAACCAAACGATGTATCTATAAGAGAATTGTTTTTATAATAGTATCTGTTCTTGTTAATTCTATTAACAACTTCTTTTAGTTTTTCTGATGTTTTCTTGTGAACCCCTTCACTGTCCACCAATTCCTTATGTGTATATAATAAGGTGATAATTTCCCTAATTCTATCATTTGTCATCTTTTTTTTACGTGTATTACTTGACACATTTGGCACCTCATTCAACGCACGCATTACGTCATAGCTGGGATTATGCATAGAATTTGAAACATGTAAATCATTTAAAATACAATTACTATGTGCAGACGCATTTCTTATTTCTTTACATGCAAGAAGACAGTAATATAATTTTTTCATCCTTTCTTCACATGTCACCTACTGTCTGTCGTAGTAATCTTTTCCCGCATCCGGAAGGAAATATGTTCTTAAGTATCCGTCCGGACTTACAATTACAAATTCATTGGTACTTTCAAGATAATACACATCGTCGCCATCTTCTGCTTCAAGTTTATGAAGCGCATCAGGGTTGTTGACAACGTCACTTGCCGCACTCTGATAATCCGCTGCGGATTCAAATCCCATCTCAATTCCGTGCTTTTCATAATGACTTTCAAGATTTTTCTTGGTTCTGAATGTATAGTTTATTGCAGTATCCTGTGGCTCTTCTGTGGCAGCCGGCTCCTCTGTTGTGGTCGCTTCCTTAGTTGCTGCCTGCTCATTTGTTACCTGGGATTTACTACCACCATTTGTATTATTTTTATTTTTGCTATTATCGCCACTTGTGGTTTTATTATCATCTTTAGCATAATTCGTTGGTTGAGCATTTTCATACTTAGCCGGTTCATTATTGTCCGGAATAAAATTAATTCCTGTGGCAACTACTGCAACCGAAGCAGCCACTGCTGCCACCCACTTATATATTTTGCTATTATTTCTTTTATTGTTATTATTGGAATTACTCTTTTGATAATTGTTTTGATTTACCTTACTATCATTATTATTCTTTTGATTACCAACATTTTTATTGGCATCACGGCACGCCTTGCATCTTTTAGGTAAATCAAAATTCTTTTCCTTATAGAATTTCACTTCTGAATCAGTTATCTCAAATTCTTTTCCACACTGTTTACATGTACGTTTCATTCTTTCACTCCTGTTTGTAATTCATTTTCAATAAATCTATCTAAAAAACTTAAGCCAAACAACCAAGGCTATCTGTATTATAAGTATCAATGGCAAACCAAATTTAAAATACCAATGTTTTGTCTTATGATGAAATACGTTCATCCCCGCTATCGCCCCTATACTTCCACCGGTTACGGCAATACCTATAAGTGTTTTTTCAGGAATTCTCCACTTTTGCTTTTTGGCCTTGGCCTTATCAATGCCATACATAAAAAAAGCAACAACATTTACAACAACAAAATAGATTATCAAAATCTTCAGTAATATATCATTCATTATTTTTCCTCGTTTTCTTTTATCAAAAACTAATACACCATCTCGACTTTACTCGATATTATACCACTTTTCGGTATTAAACCCTAGGTACGACAAAAATCCTCTACACCCTTCTACAACATCGTTCCATGTGGCCATAAAATCACCTGAATACCATGGATCTGCAATCGAACGGCCTGAGGATTCATGCATTAACATATCAGCATTATTTCCAGACATTTTTATGTTCGAAAAATCAAGTAAAAGCCTAATCTTTTCATCCTTATCCTGCCCGGTAATTCTTATCGTATTGCGAATATTGGCAGTGTCAGCACAAAGCAGATAATCATAATATTCATAATCCTGCCTTGTAACCTGTCTGGCACGTTTCCCAGCAAAATTCGTATACGGCGTCCTGCCGATTCCATGCTTTCTAAGTTCGGCCTGCGCCGGTGGATAAATGGGGTTGCCGCTTCCACGCCAAATCTCCTCTGTTGAAGTGGCAGCAGATGCAATCTCAAACTGCTCTTTAATTCCCATTTTTTCAACCATATCTTTTAAAACAAACTCCGCCATCGGCGACCTGCAGATGTTGCCGTGGCAAACAAAAAGCACTTTAATTTTCATAATTTTCCTCCTGAAAAGGCACGATTTGCCGCGATTTGCGCGTGTTTCGGGCATAAATTTTGATAAAAGAAATGTTTGTCTGTCAAGTGGACATCAGACAAATGTACATATTATGGCAAATCGAGGCAAAATAAAGCAAAGTGTTACACTCAAACGGATACGAACCGTATACGAATATTGGGTAAGAGTATACGCTTGATTTCTGAGGGTATCGTTAAAAAGTGAACACAACCTTATAACGATGAACCCTAGCCTTTTATGTAGCATTCTCTATTCGCCATAATAAACAGCAATCGGATGAATAACACATAAATCTGTCTCCTTAGTTGGAAGAATTGATCGTAGTGCTTCATTTGCAGTAAATTGCAATGTTGCAAAAATATTTTTTGAATCATTAGGATCTGTGCTCTCACCAATAATATTTGTTATCATACCTACACATGTTATATCACCACCATATTTAAATCCTAGATTTGACGGATCAACTCTAAAGTACTTATCATCAAGAGGAATAAGATAACCATCTGTCGAAATCAACAATCTGTTATATGGAATAAAACTACGAAGTGCTTTTATCAAAACAATAATATCATCATATTGCTTGTTACTGATATCTATTGCCTTTTTGACTTCCAGCTTAAAACTTGTTCCAGTTTTTCTGAAATTTTCTCTATTTATTCCTTGCCTTATTTTTTCTGCCTCTGCTTCAATCTGTTCTGATGAATTCTTTTTGAGCATGTCTATCAACCCATCTTTCGAAAACAGTCTTTCAATATAATCAAAATCAACAAAATCAAAATATCGATTTAATTCAACATATCGACCTTCTTCATCTGCTGATTGATCATTTCGGTTTATTTTATATGGTTTAATTATTTCATACGCCAAGTCAAATGCCGAATCATGAAGAACTTTCTCTACAACATCTCTGGTAGATGACTGTGATCCTTTGCTATGACTAAACTCAATAGCACCAGACAAATTTGCAGAAGCTTGCACAAATTTCCAGAATCCTCCACTAGTACTTCCTTCACCAGTGAGTTCTTCTCGATTTGTGGATTCTTTATTTTGTTCCGAGCCATTTTCCAAAGTTTGCTGAATAATGAGCCCTTTTTGGCTTTGCGCAATTATTGAATTAACAATATCCGTATCCAAATATAAAAACTGTTTCAAATAATTACCTCCTGACTAGTGTAAAATTAAGACTATCTAATCTATTTCCATATTTATTTTTACATAAAGAAATCGTAAATTTACATATCACAAAATATCAACATAATATTGACCGTCAACTAACGAAAATACCACTTCCTCTGGGAACAGTTTCTCTCCCATATTTGCCATTCCTACTACTGTCATAGCCCATTCACTGTATTCTCCTGGTAGTCTATAACATACAGGTTCTTCATTCTCAGAAATCGTTACCAGCGATTCTCCATTTTTCGCAAATCCAACCGACAACACATAATACTTATTCTGGCCTTCATGTAATGGTAGCGTTGGTTGCTTCGATATATCTTTATAAACCTTCGCTCCCCTTTGATTGTAAAAATAATCCTCACCATCATCTACTATAGGTTCAATCGGCAGTTTATTATGCATCATCTGATATCTCTCTTGTAATCTTTCACAGACAAAGGCGTTATAATACTCTGGTTGCATTTTCAATTCCTGACGGATATCTTCTTCATCCTCAAAATGATTCATAAACTGAAGCAATGCAACAAATGCTACTAAATCATCCGAATACAGACCGGCATAAGACTTATACCAATAATCATTATTCACACAAATTACTTGATACAATTTTTTATATAAATCTAACTGTCTCTGATTCACTGCGAACCAACCAGAATCTAAAAGTGTCTTTTTTATTTCACCGTCTTTATAATCTCCTGTCAGCTCATTCTTCAGCGATTGCATCAATTTAGATATTAATCCAGCAAGCATGTCAGCCATTCTGATTCCAACATAATCTTTAGAATCTTCTTCAGTGACATTTTGCAAACCTACATACTCCGCCGAAAATAGTGTGTGTGACTCATCACCTTCACGATCAATTATCAACTTATAATCAGAAATATTCATTTCTGTTAATAATTTGCTAAATCCATCAAATGATGCAAAATATGACCAATCAAACGTTTCCGGCATCTCTGTATCATCCAATAACATTAGTATTTCTTCAAACGCCTGATTCTCATGTTCCTTTAAAATAATATTGGCTTTGTTTTTGTTAATCTGACTCTCCAAAAAACTTCTAAGTTCATTGACAAATATCTGTGGCGTTTCATAAATTGCTTCTATTACTTTTGCCGGACGATAAACATTAATCGCTTTAATAATTGAATACTTCATAGAGTCAATATCCACGAACATCGTGTTATGATAATCTGCAAAAATCTGATGTATCACATATTCAATTTTGCTCGCCGTTGAGAAATAAATAATTATCTTCTCATCAAATAGAGATATCAAGTCATCATAAAAATCTATCGTATGCTTATTAAGTGAAGCAAAACCTAACCTAAAATCCTTTGATTTCATAGTCTGGCTTTTCAATTCGCCATCAACTTTTCTGAAATCATACTTTGATTCAAAAGCAAAGTACTTATCTGTAATACATTGTTCTTCCTCTGATAACCAACCAACGATTACAGATATAAAATTGTCATAATAATTGTTAGCTGTAACAGTATGATAATTAATCTTTCTGCTATGTTCAGTCTCATCATAGAAAAACTCATATTCCATACTAACCACCTACTGAATCAATTGTATTATTTCACTCAATCGTTCTGCTATCCTTCCTTGCTCGTCTAACGGTGGCAATGGTATTAACAATCTTTCAACTTTATTCAAATAGAAACCTGGTTGCGCCGCCCCGGTGGCATTATTTACCATATATTTTTGTATGTAAGTACAATCAAGATATCTTTTCAAATAATCAGGATTGATCATTGTAGTAATAACGCAGACACTTCTCTGAAAACAAATATAATATTCTTCTCTATATACGCAACTTCTTCCTAAAGTGGCTACAATAGTAAGTAAAACATCGCCTTTTTCAAGTTGTGTTCTTTTGTTTTCTTCAATAAACGTAACTTTATCTAAATATCTAGCTTTATCAATATCTACAAGTTTATTGTCATTTATATTTTGTGCGGATAACATCAAATATTCTGTTTTTTCTTTAACTCCAGAAGGAGGATTATGATCTCCATCAACAATCTTACAAGAGTAACTGTTACGGCAATTCTAAATTCTCTCTCTGTACGCAAATCTCTTATAAGCGCATTAGAATCGCCAGCGGAATATGTAATCTTTTGGACGAATTTTTCAGGAAGCTTTCCACCCTCAAATTCTGTTTTAAATACTTCTTTTGCAACCTCAACTATCTGTGTTGCATGGTAATCATCTTTTGCAAAAATCAAAGTCTTTGGGATGCTATCCCATCTCGCTTTTCGATTAGGATATAAATCTTCATAAATAGACTTTTTGTAAGCCATCAAGACTTCTCTGATCTGATTCATATTTACAATAGACCTATCAAGTGCTTCTGGCTGATATATGACAGAAACATCAGTCTCTCTATTAGTGGCCTTACCTGTTTTTCTCGAAGTTTCAACTACCTTCTGTCCTTTATCAATAGTATCTCCATGAGAAGTAATATCTGTAATTATTCTGTAGATTCTAAGTGGTACATTAACACCATCAACAATAGAATCATCATATGTATACTTTTCGATAATATTGTTATTAAAATAAGCATATGCTTCTGGTGTTGGTGTTGCTGTTAAACCAAGAACCGTTGAACCATAGAAATAATCGAGTACCGCTTTCCACTTGCCATAAATAGATCTATGACATTCATCTACGATTATCAATTGAAAATAATCTGGTGGTAATTTCGAATCATCACCAAGGGTAATAATGCTATTATCCTTATCTTCATCTTTCTTGTCATTTTCATCTTCAGCATCTTCATTATCATCTTTTAATGCCTGTCCGGTAAGAACAGCAAAGAGCTTCTGGATAGTCGAAATAACAATATCACTCTTCACATCATCTTCTTTTTTCAAGCGATTAATTGTATATAAATTACTCATCTTCTGCTGATTTTCAGTTCTATCAAAAATACTGAATTCAGATTCAGTCTGACGAGCAAGATTATTTCTATCAACAAGGAATAATATTCTCTTAGTCTGTGTATAATTTAAAAGTCTGTAAGATGCCAAACAATCTAAATATGTCTTTCCAGAACCTGTTGCAAGCACAGCTAAATTCTTTTTATTTCCAAGCTTTAACGATTCCTCAAACTTCAATTCTGCTCGATACTGACAATCACGAAGCCCCTTCTTTTCAAGTAAAGGAAGTGCTCCATATTCAGATTTTTGACCGATTATTTGAAGCATCTTCTTAGGCGTATGCATCTGCTGCAGTTCGTCATAATCACTGTCAGTCTTAAGCATATTTTTGAAATATATCTTATTTCCATTAGCCAAATATACTAATGGAATAAGCTTCTGAAACCATAAACCATACCATGACTGTGGAGTAGTAGCATAACCTTCTGCTTGAGCTTTTACTTCATCTCCCAGAGGATTATCTTCTCTTTTAGCTTCAACAACCGCAATAGCCTTTCCATCGATAAATAACAAATAATCACTCTCTGTATTTCCAACCATCAATGCTTCTTTTATTGCAGAAGTACTATTCGGAACATACTCATCACGAGCCACTATATCCCAGCCGGCATTTCTTAATTGCTTATCTATTTTTACACGAGCTTTTTCTTCCGGTAACATAGGCACACTCTTCCTTTCTAATCCATTCTCTCATAACATGTGTCCTAAAATCAAGACTTGATATATTTTCCAGACTTAATTCTTTTATCAACCGGCTTCTCCGCATCCATAGGAATAGCACATGCACGCCCAAACTTTACAACTCCCGGAATAATACCTTCATTGCATATTGTTTGAAGTCTTCGCTCTGATAATCCCCATTTTTCTGCTGCCTGTTTAACTGTCATAAATTCCATAGTTTTGATCTCCATATATTCACTATAAAACGACAAAATTTCCTTCCTCTATTATACAGCGGAATACCGCCGAATATCAACATAAAAATAGCCAGATATATTAAAAATACATCTGACTATCAGCTATCAATTAATTGATCCAACGTGGTCCGCATCGCTGAGAGGCGTGTTGGGTTCTGTTATACTAAATATATCTGTTCGGTCTCAGAATTTCAGTACCAAATTCACTATCTATGCTGTATGATTAATTTTTATTTCATACTT
>CACXFB010000047.1 GCA_902766825.1 uncultured Lachnospiraceae bacterium | reverse complement strand
TAAGTCTGTTTGAACTTATCTGCCACTTACATCTTGAGGGGATTCCATTTTGATTAATATATGTCATTATTATATTCGATGATGTTGTCGTTTCTGCTGACAAATATGTATGAATATTATCTCCCGGACATATTACACATACTCATTATTTCCAACTCTTCTTATATACCAGTCAACAGTAGTCCCTAGCGTTGACATCTTTCCGTTTGCAATTGTTACACTTCCGGCTTCAGTTGAACTCCCCACATTAAACTTTAGATACTTATGAAACATGGCAAAGATTCCATTGTGTTTCTTTGCCATGTTTACAATTATACTTGTCATTTCTATTTCTTAAACATACTCTGATAATTTTTCAAGTATCATCTACTCTTCAATTCCGACCACAACTCTTCTTGAATCCGTGTCACCATTTTCTAATGTTATATGACAATGTACAATCCTTATTGGCTTTCCATCCTCATCAAGACAGAAGACATCTTGGTCTGTATCGTATGTTACCTCTGTTACTTCTTTTCCGTACTCTTTATACTTTTCTTTAATTGTTTCTCCTGCTACTTCACAAGCTTTGTCAGTTAGAAGTCCTGTCTCTATTAAATAGTCCACATCTAGGTCGTCGTAAGCACCTATATTTTTTCTGCTACATGCTACGAAATCACCATATATATTCATATCAACTCCAATATGCTCTCCTGTTTTTATACCATTTAAATACAAATCTAAACTGTATATTGCAGGATCTCTTAGTTCAAATGAGCCGTAATCTCTCCTCGTTAAAGAAAAATCTTTTGTCACTTTATATCTATTATAATCAATATCACCAAATATCTCTTTTATATATTTCTTTGCAAGTTCTTCAAATTCATCTTCTGTTTTTATAACTATTCCATTTTCATCAGAGGGCACATAGTTTTCTGCGCCCGTATGCATATATGTATCTATACTTACTGAAAATACATCCTCACTCTCCGACTCAAAACATACTTTTACATTTTTATCTTGTGATTTATATATATCAACCCATCCTACACCAAGATTCCACTCACTTTTATTATATAACAGCGTGTATTCCTTTCCTAATATCTTTAATGTAATCGAATCTTTTATATCACTATCTCCTTTTTCCAATCTGTTTTCTGTTTTTGACCCAACATCACTATCCTCATAAATACATCCTGTAATACTACTATTTGAACTATCTGATGCTGGCCCAAGGTTTGCAGTTAATTTATCTTTTTTTCCACATGCACACATAAAAACCATACTAACTAATAAACAAAAAATCAGTAAATTATTCTTTTTCATAAAACCACCTCTCCTAATACATGATTTTAATTTCATTACTACCGTATGTTCTAGACATATTATTAATTGTAACTATATCAACTGTGATACCATTATCAATATCAACATACCTCATTGTATCTATTGTGTCATATACCGATTTTCCCTCTCCCAACAACTCAAAAAACTTTTCCGTCCAATCATTAGCATATTCACAATCAATCTCATCTTCAAATCCTATCGCACAGTCTGCCCCACACAAAACCGCTGCTTGAGGCAATGTCTGAAATCCCTCTCCAACCAAATATGATGCAGAATGGCATGCACAAAAAACCATAAGTCTCATATTAGACAAATCCTTATAACAATATCCTGAACCATACAAATCCAAGGTTCCTAAATGTTCACCTGATCCAAGTTTTATTTCGGATGTATAAAAATCAGCGGCTCCATGTGACCTACTAACAAAAACATTTTTTTCATAGTCATCAATATAATCCAAAATAACGCTCTTGGTATAGGTTCCCTGTAAACGAGTATATGATGAAAAAATATTTCCCATGCTGCTTTGCACACTATCCATATAAGAATAGTGATCATGCCCTTCATCCGGCACTCCCAGCATCAACATCTTAGGCTTTGCCACTATCTTAAATGTTTTCGATATTCCCGTGACTTTATGCGTCATTGTTATTGTATATACCGACTGTGAACTAGGATAATTTATAAACGAAAACTTGTGTGTGGAATAACTGTATGTCATAACACCTGCCGGAAGTCCCGAATATGTAAAATCATTAGCTCCAATATAATATGCTGTACCATTAGCGGCAGATGTGGTATAAGATTCAAGTCTTGCTTCATTATCTAAAATTGTTAAAACACTTCTTGGTTCTAATGATATTAGTTCCTGGCTAGTCACATTATTTTTTGTATTTATCCTCCATATTCTCTTATCTCCTTCCACAGTTCCTGCTGTTCCTGCACTATCATAACTGGTAAGGGTTGTACCATTTATTCCAAGATACTTTCCGGTTGCTACATTAATAAGTCTGTTTGAACTTATCTGCCACTTACATCTTGAGGGGATTCCATT
>CACXFB010000046.1 GCA_902766825.1 uncultured Lachnospiraceae bacterium | reverse complement strand
TGATAAAGGAATTACTAATCTTATTGAGGTAAATGTATCAGGGGCAATTGGTTCTTATGGACTTGAACCTATTATGTATGCAAAATTCATGTCTGCAAGATGGTCTGAGTTAACTGGGACGGAGGATGAGTGCAGATTTTAACTGGAACGAGGAACCGTCCCCCGTTCCACGATAAAGGAGAACATGTTTTTGAATAAATCAGGAAATAAAAGTATTTTGGAAACGAGCATTTTTGCGGTCAAGATAATAATGTGTATCTTGCTTGTTTTTAATGTGTTCGTTTTTATTTATTTCGGACTTTTATTCAAAAATGATGTCCCAATTGGTGACGGGGTCAGATGCATCAGTGATTGGACGGTTATTGACAGTGAAGGAAATGAGCATAAAACAGACAGGTATTTTGTAGCTGAGACGGGAAAAGATAAGAATTATATCCTTTATGCCATGCTTCCTGATGATATTAAGGAAAATGAGTACTTTTATTTTGATACGCGTAAAGATATAGAAATATATATTGACGGTGAGTTAAGAAATGATTTTATTGAGGACAGAGATGTTTGTGTACCGGTAGGGTCAATAAAGAAGTTTTATTTTATGACACCGGTTAATGAAGATGATTGCGGTAAAGAGATTATAATTATTATGAAGTCGCCGATAAAAGATGAGCAGATTATACCGGATTCTTTTATCAGCACCCACTATGGCGGATTTAAATATCTGATGAATAAAGACGGACTTTCGTTTTTTTCTTGCTTTAATAGTTCTCATTTTTTCGCTTGTAGCCTTTGTTGTAAGCGTGGTGCTAAGATATTTTTATAAAATGAAAATTGATATGATGTATGGCGCACTTGGAATATTTATAATTGCGTCATGGCTGATTACGGATTCAAATATTTTTCCGTTTCTTATAGGTTCATTTCATGTCGAGGGAATTCTTAATTACATGTTCTGTCTGCTGATTCCGTTTGCGCCGGCAGCTTATCTTGATTCGGTCCAGTGCGGACGATACAAAAAGAGTATATCCGTAATAATGATTTTATCGGCGGTGAATGCTGTTACATGGCCGGTGCTTCATTTTACCGGAATAATTCCAATATATAATGTTCGCATGGCGGTGAACAGTATACTTGCAGTTATGAGCGTAGCTGTAATCGTGATTTTGATTATAGATGCAGTCAAAGGCAATTTTGGCAAATACCGTTTTACTTTCATTGGATTCTTCGGATTTTTGCTGTGCTGTATATTCGAGCTTTTGATGCTTCTTTTGATAAAGTCGCCAAATGATTCGGTTTCTATGGTAATAGGACTTGGGGTGTTACTGACTTTTGTTGTTGTTCAGCAGGTTGATGATATCAGAATAATTAACATGGAAAAACAGTATGCAATGGACATCTCAGAAGCAAAAACAAGATTTCTTGCAAGTATGTCGCATGAGATTAGAACGCCGATAAATGCAATCCTTGGTATGAATGAAATGATTCTAAGAGAGAACACCAATGAGGTGATCGGTGAGTATTCAAGAAGCATCAGATCATCGGGAAAAATACTTCTTATGCTTGTAAATGATGTACTTGATTTTTCTAAGATTGAAGCCGGAAAGATGGAGATTAATGAGACAACATTTCTTATGTCTGCAATGCTTTATGATGTTATTTCACTTGTCAAAGAGCGCGCTGATGAGAAGTCGATTAAGTTAGAAATCGAGATTAAAAATGAGATTCCGGACGAAGTAACAAGCGATGAATTCAGAATACGACAGATACTTATTAATCTGATGAATAATGCTGTAAAATATACGGAAAAAGGTTCGGTTACACTTATACTTGACGGAAGGTTTACGGGGGATGACGACTTCGAGATTGAGTTTATTGTCAAAGATACCGGAAAGGGAATAAAGGAAGAAGATCAGGTACACTTTTTTGAAGCATTTACAAGGGTGGATGCAAAATCAAATGCGAACATAGAGGGAACCGGTCTTGGGCTTGCCATAGTTAAAAGTATTGTTGATTCAATGAATGGTACCATAGAGCTAAAAAGTGAGTACGCAGTCGGGTCGGAATTTAGAGTTACACTTCCGGTAAAATATATCGGGAAAGAGCTTCTTAGCGATGATTTCATGGAAAAAAGAGCAGATTACGATGCGGTCATAGAGGGGTGTGATTATATTGCCCCTGATGCAAATATTCTTGCCGTTGATGATAATCAGTCAAACCTGACAATTGTTAAGCTTTTTCTTAAACGTACAGGTATTGTCCCTGACCTTTGCAATTCAGGTAATCGTGCAATTGAGTTGTGCAGGGAGAAAAAATATGATCTTATTCTTCTTGATCATATGATGCCAAAACCTGATGGTATCGAGACTTTGCATATTATAAAAAATGATGAAAAATCACTTAACAGAGAAACCAAAGCGATTGTATTTACAGCAAATGCTGTTGCAGGAAGTCGAAGAATGTATCTGAATGAAGGCTTTGATGATTATCTGACAAAACCGATAGAATCAAAGGTTTTTGAGAAAATGGTGAAGTCTTTGCTCCCAAAAGATAAGATAATCAACTCTTTAACGGATAATAATTCGGCAAAAACACCTGATATCTCCGGTGGAATGTCGCCGACAAAGAAAAAACTTATGGCTGTAAGAGGTCTTGATTATGATATGCTTTTGAAATATTGTGACGGTGATGAAGAATTTCTTGAGGAAATGATTTCGGGAGTCGTAGCAGGCTGTGAAGAACGCGTAAACAGAATGAGAGAAAGTCTTAGAGAAAAGAATATCAAGGCATACGAAATAGATGCGCACACGTTAAAAAGTACCATGGCTACATTAGGACTTACTGAACTTAGCGAAAGGGCCAAAAAGCATGAATTTGCCGCAAAAGACAATGATGTCGAATTCATTTATAAAGATGCCCATGATTTTATTGAAGAGTATATTGCCGTGTGTGAAAAACTAAGGTAATATAATAAAACTCTTGTACAAATATTTTGTTTAAATATTGTTAAAAAGTATATTGATTATTTACATAATGTATGATAGCATGACAATGTTGAAATGAAATTAGTTTGAACGGGAAGAGAAATTATGGGAAAGATAAATGAGATTGTATTATTTGAAACTGAAGACAAGGCAGTGAAATTGGATGTTTCTGTTAAAAATGAAACTGTTTGGCTTAATAGAAATCAAATGGTTGAGCTGTTTGGCAGAGATGTAAAAACAATTGGTAAACATATTAATAACGCATTAAAAGAAGAGTTGGATAATTCAGTTGTCGCAAAATTTGCGACAACTGCTAGAGATGGTAAGCAATATCAAGTGGAACATTATAATCTTGAAATGATTATTTCCGTCGGTTACCGTGTAAAATCACAACGTGGAGTTGAATTTAGAAGATGGGCAAATAAAGTCTTAAAGGATTATATAATAAAAGTATATACAGCATCTTCGAAAGATGGTTACAGGAAAGATGTGAAGAATAAGCAGGCTCATAATAAGATTGATTTGATTAATCAGGCGCTTGGAAGATTAAAATAGAAGGAGAAGTGTATGCAGGAATTAGATATTTGGAAAGAACTTGGAATAGAAAAAACAAAAGATGAAAAAGTAATCAAAGCTGCGTATTTTGCCAGATTAAAGGGTGTGAATCCGGAGGATGACCCGGAAGGTTTTAAGAAATTACGTACAGCTTTTGATGAGGCCACAGCTTATGCGAGAGCCACTGATGATGAAGACGAAAAGGATGAATATGATCTTTGGATAGATGAAATCAGGGAGGTATATGATAATCTTAGCAGACGTATGAATCCTAAGGAGTGGGAGAAAATATTCGGACATGAAATTTGCAGGTCACTGGATACACAGAATATGGCCGGTGAGCGTCTGTTATTTTTCATGATGGATCATTATTATATGCCTTACTATGTTTTCAATCAGATAGAAGAAATCTTTGGCATAGAAGAACGAAAGAATGAGCTTAGTGAAAAATTTCCGAGTAATTATATCGATTTCATAGTACGTGAGATGGGAAATGAGTCTGATGACGGATTTTATGATTATTTTGACGGAAATCTGGAGGGAAATCCTGATTTGTTGATTCAAATACAGTCACAGTGTTTTGATGATTTTTATACTCAGTTGCTGTTTAAAAATCCTGACGAGAGAGATTTTACCTCAGTCCATGAAAGGCTAGAAGAGATATATGAGATGGACATTCGTCACATATACACACCGGTTATAGAAGAAATTGTGGCTTTTTATGAAAATGATTTTGATACGGTAAAAGAGTGTTTTGACAAACTGGTGGAAAAACTGGGTGATGATGAGCAGATGTATACTAATGAACATCATCTGATGGAGGGCTATGCGCTTGGATACGAAGTGACAGGACAAAAGGAAAAAGCAGATAAAGTACGTGAACAACTTTCTAAGAAGACGACAATACTTCATATTTTATCCGATTGTGTCCGTTATTATATTGATGCCGGGGATAACAGGAAGGCAAAGGATCTGGCAATTGATTATATGGAAAAGGGCGGGGATTTTCCTGGGTTGCTTTCATACATGCAAAAGGCAAACGAAGCAATGATGAAGCAGTATCGTATTGAAGCAGATGAAGGAAATGAAGACAGTGCATTTGAGCTTGGATGGATATATTTTCAGAATGAACAGTTTAAAGAATGCATTGAATATGTTCAGCCCAAGAAACCTGAAGAGGGCAGCAAAAATGAATACACTTATTACAATCTTTTAGGAAGATGTCTTGCAAGAAACAATCAGTACGATGATGCAATTCCATATTTAATGCGTGCTCATGAACTTATTCTTGTGGTAAAGGAAAAAGGTGCTGATGGAATTGATGAAGAGAGGATGATTAAGAGAGAAGGACTTATTCTTGCCACTATTGCTAATTGTTATCACGAAAAGGCAAGAGATTTATTTGAAAATAATAAGGCGTCACGGGACAATTACTGCAAGTCAGATGAATATATGTGTGAGGCTCTAAAAATGTATAAGGCGTCCGTTGAAGTTGAGCAGGACATGAAGCACAGGATTTTTTTCCAGCGTGAAATGGCATTAATTAATTTTGAAACAGAGTCATATAGCAGATGTATTGATATCTGTGACGAGATTTTAAAGGATGTGCCGGATTGGTATTATATATATTTGCTTAGAGGAAAGGCATTTTTAAACCTGGATTATCCGCAAAATGTCATTGAGGATTATCATATGATTAAAAGGGTTGTTCCGGATAATCTTGATATGCCGGGTATTTATATTGCACCACTTATGGCATATATTGAGTATAATCGTTTCGAAGATGCGACAGATATATTTGAATTTGCCAATGAACAAGGTGCACACAGTATCGCAATTGATTTACTTAAAATGTACTCTGAATGTAAGCAGAACCCTGATTCACATGAATTGACTGAGATTACAGAGTGTATTGACAGACTCATTAACGAGGAAAATGATTTATCTAAGATGGATATTGCAGATCTGATTATATATGTGGCTTATGTAGCAATGGACGATGACGATTTTGTTAAAATCATGCAAAAAGCAATTGAGTGTTATCCGGGTTGTACCAAAAAAGCAAATTGGCATATGGGAGTTTATTTTGAGGGAAAGTGTGATTATCAGAGTGCTGTTAAATATTTTAACAATGTTGTTAGTCTCGCAATTACTCAGGAGACTAGAGATCATAACCTTCTGCGTGTGGGAAAAAATCACTGGTATATGGATCAGGATGATGAGGCATTTGAGATTTATATGTCCATATACAAAAGAAATCCTAAACAGATAAATATTAATCGTTGTCTGGCTGAGTTTTATCTGTTTAAATTCAGGGCGGACAGGAAGGATGAGACGATTGATAATGCACTTAAGTATATCAATGACCAGTTTGAAATATATGTTGATCAGGATGTGCAAAGACTGAGGGCAGAAATCAATCTTGAAAAATATGATTATAAAGAGAGTAAGAAGGATCTGTTAGACATTTTAGATAACGATCCCGATTCCCTGACAGCTATGAGAATGCTTGAGAGGGTATATCGTTACGAAGGAAATTTTGAAAATGCATATAATATATGTCTCAGACTGATTGAGCGCGAAGGGGATGACCATTACAGTTATAAATATGAAAAATATATCTGTTCTTCTATGGCTCTTCGTAAATATGACGGACTGGATAAAATCATTCTTGATGGTTATAAGCATGACAGGGAATGGGCATTTGAAAAACTAACCCGCCTTTATATTTGTAAAGAGCGATTTGATGACCTGATGGAAGCTGCAAAATCGGCAATCAAAAATGGAGAATCCACTTATGAAAAATTCTTAGGGTACAGAACCGTACTTGATATATTAAGTGATACAGGTGTTCCGGAAGACGACGATAAAATGAAAACAGCAGTAAAAGAGTATCTGGATTTTATCAGAAATAATCCGGATAGAACACTGTATGGTTATGACTGCCTTAGTGTTTTCTATTTTGAGGATTATGGAGACCTAAAGGAGGCAATCAAATATCAGGAGATGTTGCAGAAAGAAAAAATGTCGGATTATTACATGATTAGAAGTAATTTAATTCTGGCAGGTCTTAATGCATTATCCGGCAATCAATCTGAAGCAAAAAAGTATTTTGAAGCTTTTACAAAACACGTGAACAATCAGTTCGGAAGTCTTAAGGATTGGCTGAAGGAAAATGGTTATTCAAGAACCAAATACTACGATCTTGGACTTTACTATTACGGAATACAGGACATTGTGGAACTTCAGAATTGTCTGGATGAAATGGCAGACAGAGTTGTTTGCAAAAGCTGCGACAAGTGTAAATGCTTCGAATATTACATAATAAAAGGTCATTTGGAAAAATTAAAAGGAAACAGTGATGAAGCATTGAAAGCATATGAGATTGCCTTAGACAGCGGAGAAAATGCCAATAAAACTTATATTACAAGGATGATGAAAGGATTATAAGGTGATGAAACAGGGGACGGTTCCTCGTTCCAAATGGAACGAGGAACCGTCCCCTGTTTCAAAAATAAAATAAATGGGAGCATTTGCACTTAGTGAAGATGTATTAACAGGATTAATTTTAAATCCGAAGGATGTATTTTTATGTGATGGAAAGAAAGTTGATGTTTGGAGATTAATGTTGGTGAGTACTACAAAAGATTCATGTTTGGGTGATATGGATTATTTTACTGCACTTGATAAATTAAAGAAATATTCAATAGGTGAAAAAGATGGTTACATGATTGTTCAACCTTTAAAATTGGAAGATAACAATTTTGAAATAATAAAGAAAGCTATTTGACAGGATATCCACCCCGTGACATTAACAGGGCAGACTCCATTAATGTAAATGCTGTTTCCTCCATGGCAGTAGTTTTTCTTCTAAGTAAAGTATCACACGCGTATCATTAAAAATCCAATTAAAAAAGCCTATAATTGATTTACTATTCTTTTAATTCGTGGAACTTAACAAGGTTTGGGAAGATTAACGATATTTCGGCATAGGATTTGAAAAAACTTGGTGAAGGGAGTGTGGAGATTTAATTGTTAAATGGTTATGTTGTAATAGTAAGAATATAAGAAGATGAGAAAGGATATACTAAAAAATCATCAATTCTATTTCGAAAAAATGAAAATATTTGAAAAACTCGAAACGTGATAGTATGATAGTAGTTATAAATAGTTGGAGGTTTATTGGTATGAAACTGATAGAAAGATCTGAATATTTAGAACAACTTAAAGGTGTGAAGGGAGTTCCGGATATAAAAGTTATTACTGGAATTAGACGATGTGGAAAATCAAAACTGATGGAAGCATTTATCAAATACATTCAGGATACAGATGATAATGCCAATATTATTTATATTGATTTTACAGACTTGGATTTCGAAGAGTTGAAAGAATATCATAAATTAAATGATTATGTAAAAAATGCTTATTTGAAAGATAAGAATAATTATCTATTTATTGATGAGGTTCAAATATGTGAAGGATTTGAAAAAACATTAAATAGTCTTCATGCATCAGAAAAATATGATATTTATGTCACTGGTTCGAATGCGTTTTTACTTAGTAGTGATTTGGCAACATTATTTACAGGAAGAACATTTAGTGTTGAGGTGTTCCCATTTTCACTTAAGGAATATATGGAGTATTATGAGATTACGGATGCATATGAAGCATATACACAGTATCGCAAAATAGGTGGAATGGCAGGCTCTTACTTGTATCCTGATGAAAATAGTCGTGTTTCTTATATAAATGATGTATTTGAAACACTTGTAATTCGAGATATTGTACAAAAATTTAAAATTCGAAATACGCCACTTTTAGAGATTATTGCAGATTATCTGATGGATAATATTTCAAATGTTGTTTCTGCAAATAAGATGGCAAATACGTTAGAGGCGAATAAAATTAAGACTAATGATAAAACAGTTGGTACCTATATAGGATACTTATGCAATGCCTTTGGTTTTTATAGAATACGAAGATATGACATCCGCGGAAAGAAATATCTGGCGTCTAATGATAAATATTATTTGGCAGATCCTAGTTTTAGAAGCGCAAGGCTTGGTAACAAGAATCCAGACTATGGAAGAATATCAGAGAACATTGTAGCAATTGAGTTGTTAAGAAGAGGCTACGAGGTTTATGCAGGAGTACTATATAAGAAAGAAATTGATTTTGTTGCAATAAAACGTGACGAAAAAATCTACATTCAGGTTTCTGAATATATAGAAAATCCGGAAACATTTGAAAGAGAGTATACTCCGTTATTAGCAATAAAAGATGCATATCCTAAGATGATTCTTGCAAGAACACATCAAGAAAGATATCAGTATGAGGGGATTCAGATAGTGGATATTGCTGATTGGTTGTTGGATAAATAATGTTTCGCGCATGGGCCGGTCGGCGAGAAAGAAAAGTCTCCTGAAGAAAAGGCCAAAGAGGAGGAAGTATGTTATACGGTGCAATATTAGGTGATATCATTGGTTCTACTAGAGAGTTTAAGAATGAAAAGAGCGAAGATATTATTCTTTTTCCAAAGGAAAGTCGTTTTACTGATGATTCTGTTATGACTATTGCTGTTGCACAAAAGCTTATTAATAATGATAAGTCAACTTATAGCAGTAAGAAATCTTATGCTATGTGGTTTAAACAATATTATAATAAGTTTAGAAATGCTGGATATGGTCATATGTTTAGTAAATGGGCTGAAAGTGATGATTTATTTATTCAAAGAAGTTATGGAAATGGTGCAGCTATGAGAGTTACTGCAATTGCCTATGCTTGTAGTGATTTAAAACAATTGTACAAAGAAGTAGAACATAGTTGTTATTATACACATAATAATCATGAAGCAAAAAAAGGTGCAAAAGCGATAGCAACTGCTGTTTTTATGGCTAATAAAAATGAAGATAAAGACTCTATAAAGCAATTTATAGAGAAAAAATTCAAATATCAATTTGTACCCTTAGATGAAATAAGACAAGAATATGAATTTAATAGTAGAACCTCTTATTGTATACCACCTGCCCTAGAGGCATTTTTTGAGTCGAATTCCTATGAATCAGCTATTAGAAAGGCTATATCAATAGGTGGCGATAGTGATACAATTGCTTGCATAACTGGTGGTATAGCACAAGCCTATTATAAGGAAATACCAGAAAATATAATGTCAGAGGGAAGTAGATTTATAGATATTGGTTTTAAAAAAGTAATAAAGGAGTTTGATGAAAAATTTGTATATGATCCTGTGTTAAAATTTAGCACAAAATAAAGAAAACATATCAGAAAATATAGCAAATGATATACCGGAAAAATATGATCTGGCGACTCCATCCAAATCTGCAAAGATGACGGATGCAAGAGTGCGACAGATATATGTTAAAGATGATGTATTTCCGCTGGGAATAGAAGAAAAGGACATTGACGGAGTAATGGTCCGTATTTATGACAAGGAACGTATGCTTATAGAGTTACTACGAAATAAAAACAAAATGCCCTACGATCTTTACAAGGAGATCATCGTCAGTTATCGGGAGATGATCATGAATCTGGAGATTTGGCGTATACAGGAATATACTGCTGTTTTCCCGAAGAGCAAGATGATTGCAAAAGCGTTGGATGAGGAGGTAATGTAAGTGAATTTACATGAAATGATGGATAGTTATGCGGAGGAAGGTCTTACAAGGGTTTTGGCCGCATCTCGAGTATGCCAGGATATAGTTTTGAAAGCATCATCGGAAGGGCCACTCAGCCGTAATGTTACGATTAAAGGTGGCGTTGTAATGCGTAGCCTTACAAAAAATAACCGCAGGGCAACAAGCGACATAGATTTTGATTTTATACATTATTCTTTGGATGATGCTTCAATCTGCGAGTTTGTCAGTAAACTGAATTGTATTGAAGGATTATAAGAGAGGAACACAAATGATTAAAAAAGCAAAAATGGAAGATGTAGAGGTTCTCGCAGGATTGGCAATACAGATGTGGGAAGATCATACTCTCGCGGAGCTGGCGGATGAGTTTAAGGAAATAGTCGCAAAAGAAGATTCGGTCTGCTTCATCAAATATGTTGATAACAAGCCGATTGCATTTGCACAGGGACAGCTACGATACGACTACGTTGAAGGAACAGATAGTTCTCCAGTCGGATACCTGGAAGGTATATTTGTTGCGAAAGAGTATCGTAAGTGTGGATATGCTGCAGAACTTTTGAGAGAATGTGAAAAGTGGGCCAAAGAGCGAGGCTGCACCGAATTTGCCAGCGACTGCGAACTGTTTAATGAAGAAAGTTTGAAATTCCATCTGGCGTTGGGATTTGAAGAAGCTAATCGGATCATATGTTTTAGGAAGGATATATGAATATGACAAGAATCCTTTTCGTCTGTCACGGCAATATATGTATATCGATTTGAAAATTATGTATTTTCAAGGGTTTTACGACATGACAAAGTGACTTATACCCCCATTGTACCCCTATTTTTATTTTTAAATGTATTTATTAACCAGACTGTTCTCGATAAAATGAATGATATTTGTCACGTCTAAAAATGTTTTGAAAACTATCTGAAGACAGAGTGATAACATAAAATATTGAATAATAACAAATGGTATGTTATTATATATAAAAATATGTTACAAGGAGACGCGATATGAATAAACAGTTAGAGCAATATTTTGATTGTAAAGTTAAAATAGCAGAATACAAAAATAAATTACCACTGCCAATTTTTATGACTGTGCGTGATATTACAATGGTTGAAATATATGGCGTTAACTTTGCTATTGTTGATGTTATGCAGGAAACGGAATTAAGTATTGCTGCTATGAAAAAGCAAAAAGCAAAGTATGAGGAAGCATTGCAGTGTCCTGTAGCATATGAAGTAGCCATAAACAGTGTGTCTATGAGAAATGCAATGGTGAAAAACGGAGTTCCGTTTGTGGACTTACCGGGAAATGTTTTTTTGCCATTTATGGGGATAATATTGCTGGATGTCTATAAAAAACAGCTTATCAAAGCGGACAAAATGATGCCCGCAACGCAGATGGTGTTCCTTGAATTGTTGTATATGAATGATGAGGAATCTATATTGAAAAGCGAGGCCGCAAACAAGCTCAATTTAACAAAAACCTCTATTACAAGAGCAACAGCTCAATTAGAGAAAATGGGACTTATCAGGCAGATGAAATCCGGAACAGAGATTTCTATTATGAGGAATTACTCGCGCAAAGAGTATTATGAAAATGCAAAAGCATATTTGATTAATCCCGTTCAAAAAGAACTTACAATTCTGCGAAATGAAGCGTCTTTTGAATCATTTACTGCAGGTGAAACTGCTCTTAGTTATAAGTCAGAATTGAATCCACCCAGAATTGAGGAATGTGCTATCTACAAGGGTGAGGAAGTTGTTGATCATTTAGAAATTGTTGATGCAAGATCAGAAGACCCGGACGATTGTTTGAAGCTACAATTATGGAAATACAATCCTTCTTATTTTGCAAGAGAAGGCTGTATTGACCCTGTTTCGTTGGCATGTACATTTAAAGGTAATGAAGACGAAAGAATAGAAATGAGTATTGAGCAACTGTTGGAGGAAATATAAATGGTACTGGGATTAGATTCATTTAGAGAAAAGTTTAAGGATTATGCAGATTATTATACTATTATCGGCGGGACTGCCTGTGATATTTTGCTTGCAGAAGCGGATCTGCCATTTCGGGCAACAAAAGATATTGATATGATTTTAATTATGGAAGATAACTTTCCGGAATTTGCTGCTATATTTTAGGAATATATAAAAGAAGGCGGATATAAGTGTGGATGGAAGAATGAAGAAGATATGCGTTTTTATCGTTTCACAGAGGGCAAAATTGGTTATCCTACTATGATTGAGTTGTTTTCAAGAAAGCCGGGTTATCATCTTGAAATAGAAGAGGGAATCATTCCGATTCATATAGATGATGATGTTTCCAGTTTATCTGCGATTCTTCTGAATGATGACTTCTACAATTTTATGATGTCAGGACGCAGAGTGGTTGATGGTATTGGAGTTCTGGGTGCAGAGTATCTGATTCCGTTTAAAATGTATGCGTGGATCAACCTACTGGACAGAAAAAGAGCTGGTGAACATGTCAATGGCAAGGATTTAAAGAAGCATAAATATGATGTATTCCGATTGTTACAGATTGTTACGGCGGGAACAAAAGTTGAATCAGAGGGATTGGTGATAGAAAGTATTCAAAGATATATTGAAGAAATCAGTGTCTTAGATGAATCAGAAGTAAGGCTTATACAGATGGGAATACCTTTTGATAGAGATAAGGGCGTGGAGTTACTAAAGGAGATTTATTTGTAAGCAACTATGCTCTGGAATTTTTAATAATATTTATATAGCTATTCCAGATATGTGTGGTAAATGGTGGACGTTTGATGTGCTTATGGATATCAAAGTTC